>PASZ01000021.1 GCA_002712245.1 Fidelibacterota bacterium
GAAATCCATAACCTTGGATATACTTCTGAATTTTCTATTTTTGATACGAAAGATCAAGTCTCTCTAATAAAAGTATTGCTTGAGCCAATGGATTTTCCAAAAAACTATATTACACCAAAAGATTTAAGATTTAAGATTAGTTATTTTAAAAACAGACTTATTAGCCCTAAGGAAGCCAAGCAAAAAGCTAAGATAATGATTGATAAGCATTATGCAGAGCTTTACGAACAATATCAACAAGCCCTAGAAAAGAATAATGCTGTAGACTTTGATGATTTGTTGCTTCTTCCATTAGAAATATTTGATAAGCATCCAAAGATACTTGAAAAATATCAAAAATTGTGGAAATACATTTTAGTTGATGAATATCAGGATACAAATAAACCTCAATTCATGTTTGTGAAAAGTTTAGCAAAAAAACATCAACAGATTTGTGTTGTTGGCGATGACGATCAATCAATCTATGGTTGGAGAGGAGCTGATATTAGTAATATTCTTGATTTTGAAAAAACGTTCAAAAAGTGTGAAATATTTAAGCTAGAAACAAACTATCGCTCAACAAGCTACATCCTAGATGCAGCCTATTCTGTTGTAAAAAATAATCACAAAAGAGCCCCTAAAGAATTGGTTGCTCATAATGGCGAAGGTGAAAAATTAGGATTGATGCAAACCAATGATGAGATGGAGGAGGCCGATGCAATTATCAGTGCCCTTCAGAAGGAAATCAAATTAGAAAAAAGAAATTTTAGTGATTTTGCAATACTCTACAGAACAAATTCTCAATCGAGAGCTATCGAGGATGCATTCCGGAGGTCTGGAATTCCTTACAATATTGTATGCGGTATTAGGTTTTATGAGCGAAAAGAGATTAAAGATCTCATCGGATATTTGAGTCTGATATTGAATTCAAAAGATACCATTTCACTTAGGAGAGTAGTCAATTTTCCCCCTAGAGGGATTGGACTTAAGACGGTTGATAAGTGCGTCAAAGAGGCGGAAAAAAGAAAAATTGAAATGATTGAAGTACTAAATAGTCCTGAAAATATGGGTATTCGCGGAAAGCAGGCCGATGCACTTAATACTTTTTACAATGTTATTTCAAAATATAATGAACTATTGCCAAAGTTAAATGCAGGTGAATTGGTTAGAGCTTTGGTTGAAGAATCTGGAATAAAAAAATATTATCACGAAAGCTCATCTCCAGAAGATAGTGAAAGATTTGAGAACGTCTTAGAGTTTATAAAAAGCGTGGATGATTTNATGAAGCGAAATCCTGATGGTGGTTTATCTCAATTNATTGAAGAAGTATCACTTTTAACGGATTTAGANCAGTGGAANGATCAGNCNAATAGAGTAACNATGATGACCGTACATGCCTCTAANGGTTTAGAATTCCCCGTAGTTTTTTTAACGGGNCTTGAAGATGGNCTNTTTCCATTATATTCCNCNCTAGATTCAAATGAAACGCTTGAAGAGGAAAGNCGCNTNTTNTATGTTGGCGTNACTCGNGCAATGNANAAAGCTTATTTGATGTANGCCAANAATAGGAGAAGAATGGGNTCNGATGATNTNTATGGNATNGCNTCACGTTTNATCNATGAAGTCCCNGATGAAAATCTAGANAAAATTAAATTTACCTCAGCNCTTACAAGAAAAGTAATAGGNGGNAAGGCTGGTAAGCATACCAAAACAGCTGTNAGTAGAACGGTAGTATTATTTGATGATTTTCAGGTTGGCGACTATGTTGAGCATGCTATTTTTGGAATAGGAAAAGTTATGGCTTTGAGCGGACAGGGTGAAAACCAAAGAGTTGGAATAGAATTTAAAGACGGACTAAAAAAGAAATTAGTAGTAAAATTTGCTAATCTAAAAAAAGTCGACACACCTGAAGGGTAGTCAATAAATCGATTTAGTATTATTTCAAATGTGAATAATCGCTAAATTAAACCCTAATTATGGCTACAAAAAATCTCCTTAGCAATGCTTTAAAAAAAGAAGGTCTTCGGCATACAATTCAGCGTCAAGCTGTATGGGATGAAATAAAATCAAACGATGATCATCGAGACGCTGAACAAATCTATTCTGCTTTAAGAAAAAACAACCTTAATGTATCTCGCGCTACAGTTTATAGAACAATCGATGTTTTATATAAAAATAATTTGATTCGAAAAATCGAACTTGGCGATAGCCCGTCAAAATATGAAAATAAAGTTAATTCTGATCATCATGACCATATAATTTGTGTTCAGTGTGGACGAATTGATGAATTCGTTGATGATAAAATTGAAAGCCAGCAAGACAAGATCATTGATAAGCTAGGATTTAAAATGATTCGACATATTCATCAGCTCTTTGTCTTATGTAAAGATTGCCAGTGATTTTTTTCATTTCGTTATTTCTTAGCTTTATTCAAACACCTGAATTAATTATTGGCCAAGAAAAGGTTTCTCCGGGTATAGTTTTTATTTTTGAAGGCGCTGTTAAAGATAAAATTTATCCATCAACAATGCATTTAGATGAAGATCAAACCCATGTGCATATAGAAGCAAGGGTAAATTGGGATAGTAAGCAAATCCCAAAAGGCGCAACCCCTGGCGGGTTTATTCCCTATTTGCACATATCCGCTACTTTGACAAATTCAAAATCCGGCCAAACATTATTTATTGATTTAAAGCCGCATATAAATTTGATTGATAATTTTCATTATGCTAGAAATATTGCTCTACCAGGCTCGGTCAAAGACAACTATGATGTGCAATTTAATATTATCGCTCCATCAAATATTGAATTGGCATTGCATAATGACTGGGTGGAAGAATATGGGAAAAACTTATTAAATGAATATAAGTTTAATTATAAACGTATAAATTTTAAACAAATTGCTGAGGCAAGTCGCAAATAATTATATTAACAAAGAAAAGGAGTATAATATGAACTTACAATTATTAATGAGGATCTATGCGGGGCTAATGGGCTTTATGGTCTTGGGTGGTGCTTTTGCCCCTGAAGCAATGATGGAAGGTTTTGGTATGGATTATACTGAACAAGTTGTTCCAATATTACATTTTGCATTATTAGGACAAGCCCTTTTTGCATTAGTAACTTTCTTTTTAACAACTTGGTTATCGGATGATCTGAATAAAGTAGCAACGACCTATGCTGCATTGTCATTAGCACCAGTAGCAATAAACTCATATCATGTTATTTCTGGATTAGTACCTTTGGTAGGTGCTTTTTATGTTGAAAACGCAATATGGGTTGCTTTTGCAGTCATGTTCTTTGTTTATNGCAAAAAATAAATTTATTAAAGTATTTTGAGTGCGNAAACNCTACTTAATTTAGGGTTTGCGCACTTTTTTTAAATTTAGAATGAATCAATTATCTAAATGACTAACGGATATAAAAAACCTAACTTAAAAAGCCTGTATTTTGATGATGAGGTGCAAAAAATTTCCTCCCTACAAGGAAAAACTATTGCGATTACTGGAACTACAACCGGTATTGGATTTGTAGCGGCAAGAACTGTAGCTAATAAGGGAGCTAGGGCACTACTACTTAATAGAAAATCTGAACGCTCAAAATCTTCTTATCATCAGTTAAAAAAAGAAAATCCAGGAGCGAATATTGTAAATATTGAATGCGATCTTCAAAGCTTTGATTCTGTTAGAAAAGCTGCATTAAGAGTAATTGATTTATGTCAAGACGGACTTGATTCTTTATGCAACAATGCAGGTATTATGGCCCTAAAAGATGAAGCTACGGTTGATGGATTTGATGTCCAAATGCAAACCAATCATTTATCTCATTTTTTACTCACTAAAGAGTTTCTTCCGCTATTAAAAACCGCTGCTGAATTGCGAGGGGATGCGCGAGTAGTGAACCATTCCAGTATCGCACGATATGGAGATAAAAAATTGAAGGCCAAATATTTTGACAAGCGTGGAGGCGATTTAGGCGGTGATGGCTCCAATATGATACTTGCAAGCCTAACAAGGAAAGGACGTTGGGCTCGCTATAGCCAAACCAAGCTTGCCAATGCTACATTTACAGCCTGCTTACATGAGAAATTTCAAAAAGCTGGCTTGCACAACCTTAAAGCTTTAGTTGCCCATCCAGGAGTAGCGATGTCTGATTTGCAGACCACTACTGTAAATGATGGAGGTATGAGCGCATGGCTGGCTAGACAAATGATGAAAAACGGCCAAACGATGGAAGATGGTGCTCTTGGAATTATAAAATGCATGACGGATAGTGATTCTCAATCGGGTAAATTCTATGGGCCTGGCAGAGGAATGATGGCATCAAAAGGCAAAGTTGTTAAGTTTGATCTAGAAAAATTCTACGATAATAGATTGACTAAAGATCTTTTATGGAATAAAAGCTGTGAGGCAATTGGGCAGGAATTTGTTGTTTAAGAGTTCGTAAATTTTCTATATAGAATTAAGGTCATTATGAAAAAATCACTTTTACTTTCTTTTGTATCTATAGCTTTTTTTATCTCATGCGAAGAGGAGGTTTCCAGTCGTGAAGAGGTTGTTGGTGTATGGTATATGCCACAAGCTNTAAATCGCGTTACCGCTGGTAGTTCTGCTGATAGATTAGGAGCATACAGCCTCAATGCTTGGAACTATTCATTGATGGTGACCACAAACATCGATCAGGAATTTATTGATCAAATGTCCAAAGGTATTGGCGCAATTAGCGTGTCAGGGTATATCGCTGGAGATATGACCTATATGCAAGGTTGGTCCGATCTAAATTTTGGCGGTTCCAGCGTTTATGTATCTAATTACGACTGGTTCTCAATGTTTCAAGGTCCCAATCAAGATTCGAACACTTTCATGGGTTTAAATCTAAATGATTATAATGGTAGCGGTATTATAGATGACCCGGCTGATTCTGGTTANTATGGCTATGATGATGATTACTTTTCAGCCTACAGTAGCGACGGTTTGTATTTTGATGCGATTCAACAGATAGAATACAACTACGATGGGAAAACGCTTACTGTGCCCAGTCAGGAGCTTAGAGATTATCAAGATTCAATCTTGACAATCGGAGGAACGCTATCTCATTCAACTATAGATATCTCAGCCAATACCTCAACAAAAATCATGGGGTACGAAGGCGATACGTCATGGGATTACGGCTCATGGGCAATTCACATCAAAGAAGATGGCCGCTGGGTAGAGGTTTTTACATTTGAAGAGCCGCAAGGTCCTGATGGGTGGACCAACGTTTACGTTGATTCAACCGTAGCCGAATGGGATATGAAAGACGATCAAATAGTGGTCACTTACAAGTACGATGATTTTTGGCCTGATGCTGGCGGTGGACCTGGAATAGGGCAAGGAACCTGGCTTTATCAGGTAGCCTATACTTATGATATCGATAATGGTAATCTTAAACTACTAAATGAATTCAACATGTGCGAAGATGAGATCGAAAGTTTTTGTTTAGAAATGCTTGAGTACGAATTTCGCCTTGATCGCGGCAGTTTGGAAGAGATTAAAATGGTATGGGAGTTAGAATTTACCAAATCACCTAATCTTAGAAAAATGCGCATGTACAGCGAGCCAATGCGAAAAGCGCTTGCTCGTCACCCTGCATTTAAAATTCAAAAATAAATTTTCAAACTCTACCAGCTAAGTCTTGAATAGATAATGTTTTTTAGGNCTTAGTTTTTTCTAAAGTAATTACATTGCCCTTGCTATTTACCTCTTGATATCCAATGGATTCGTAAAGATTTCTAGCGGATATATCTTTTTTCATTGAACTTATTGAAAGAGTTTTCACATTTTTTNCCCCACATAAATCTTCAATATAATCAATCATCTGTTTTTTATACCCCTTTCCTCGATAGTCTGAATCCAAATAGATTTGAGCGATGTGAGCCCGGTTAGATTTTTCAAAAAACTTTATTCCTCCAAAACCTATGATCCAATTATCTTTAGAAAGAATTATAGTCTCAATTTCGTTTAATTTATAATTGATATTGATCCATTTTTTCATATCAAATGGGTATTGCATGTTGGGATCAGTAAAATTGAGCTCTTTGGGNTTCGCAAACCAATTTTTTAATGCAGATTCTAATTTTTTTAGATCATCCAGATTATCATAGTTTATTTGTTTAATGGTTAGCGACACGTGTATTAATAAATATTATTATTGTTGTAACTTTAGATATCAAATATAACCACAATGAAGAATATAATTCCTATTTCAAAATTCAAAGAAGGTCAAACTGTACAAGGTTTTTATCTGTGCATAGAAAAAAAATTACGCCACACTCGAACCGGAGAACTGTATATCGATATTCTATTACGTGATCAGACAGGTCAAGTGCAGGCAAAGATTTGGAATAAAGTAAAAGAGCTTGAAAAAAAATTCTCAGCTGGTGATGCTGTTGCTGTAAAAGGCTCCGTTGAAATTTTTATTAATGATTTTCAACTTGTTATTCAACATATTAATAAAGCAACTCTCCAGCGTTATGCGCGTTATGGGTTTGATCCAGCCTTAATTGTACCAGCATCTCGCTTTGATGCTAAAAAAATGTGGAATGAAGCAATAGCCGTAATTAGATCAATAAAAAATCCGTTTATTAAAAAACTAATTTATAGTGTCTATATGGCAAATAAACAAAAGATCATGAAACATCCATCAACAATTTTACACCAATACAGCTATCGTTCTGGCTTTTTAGAACAAACACTTTCTTTAACTAGAACGGGGAAGTTTTTAGCAAGACATTATCGTTTGGATATAGATCTTGTTCTTGCTGGAATTTTCTTGTTTGATATTGGGAAATTGGAAGCAATCGAATCAAGTTATAAATCTAATTTATCAAAAGCAGGTAATTTATTAGGACATGTTGCTTTAGGAAGAAATATTATAATGTCATCTGCAAAGAAAATCAAAAAGTTTCCAAGCGAACTGCTATTGCAAATTGAACACATTATCCTTGCACAATATAATTTTAATGAAGGGCAAAGCCAGGTTAATCCAATGTTCAAAGAAGCTTTACTTATCAGTATGATTACAAGTCTAGATAGTCAGATGAGTATTATGAAAAAGATTATTGAAGATGATCAAGATTCACAAGATTTTACCTCGAATTATAATTTTTTTAAAACTACGATCTATAAAAAGAGTTAAATGGAATTAGTGAATTTGGTTCGTGCAGCTATTTTTTGCGCAATGGCTATTGCAATGGGGTTTTCATTAATGATGGTACCAAATATTGAATTGATAACTGTAATAATATTTCTTTCAGGCCTAACATTAAACCTATGGTGGGGAGGTTTAGTTGGTCTTGTAGCAATGGGTATTTATTCTGGATTAAACCCACTAGGCTCAGGTTTGAGTTTTCCTCCGTTATTTTTTGCTCAAGTAATCTCGATGTCTATGTGCGGTATCATTGGAGGCTTATTAAAGCCTATTTTTTTCACTAAAAAATTCAATGCCTACCAGCTATTTTTATTAGCGGTCATAGGTTTTTTTGTTACAGCAATCTATGATGTATTTACGTTAGTATCTTATCCTCTCTTTTCAGGNCTGGGGTTTGCAGGAGTTTTAGCGTCTTTAATCAAGGGATTGGGTTTTACATTATTACATGAAATTTCTAATGCCTTCATTTTTTTAATTACAGTTCNAAAAGTAGTTAGGTTATTAAATAAATAATGAAGAGAGCTATTTTATGTGCGATTTTCTTCAGTAATATTTTTTCTCAAGATCAAATAGTTATTCCTTTTGATTGGTCAGGTCAGAATGGGATATTAATTCATGATGGTGTTTTGTTCTCCAATCAGCTTTGGAGCTCAGGAATTCTAACTTTTGATGGGACTTACTCAGCCTTCCCCTTAAAATATGGAGGACATACAGCAAAAAAAGTTCAATTGAGTGAAATAGGTATTCTTCCCCTATTTTCATCGTTGCCAGATTCAAATTCAACCAAAAGCTTCTTCGATTATTATAGGGGAGANTATGGTCTAGATAAATTAGATATTGGCGTTGAATACCAATCAAAAAATCAAATAATTAAAATTAGCGGATTTAAACGCTCATCATTTGGAAATTTTGCGCAATATGTTCATCCAGTGAGTAATCGAGGCCCTCTTCACCATTCTTATCGCATTGATTATTCAACAAAAAACAGCAAAGAGAAAATTGAGGCATCTGCGGCAAGGTATATTAGTTCAAGTGGACTTCCANATCTGGTTCAGAATGGATATGAAAATGATAATATTATTAATGGAGCTTTACGCTATCAAAGACAGTTTGAAAGGTGGACGGTCAATAGTTATTTAAGTCAATTCAGTCAAAATCGGTCTCTCATACATTCACTCTATAGCGATTCTTCCTTACGGTTTATTAATAGNAATATCATTGATTTTCAATTAAGGAATAATACTGGTATCGAAATTGGATTAAGTCAACAGTTCCAACAGCACAGCACTAAGGCCAACCTAAGATCAGTTGGATGGTCAAGTTTTTATTTTAGAAAATTTTATAATGATTTTTCAATCATGGCAGGATTACAATTTTCTGAATATGAATTATATCAGCCATACGTATTTTCATTTAACTATAAAAAAGATACACAAATTGGAGATATAAGTTTTCAAGCAACTAGCCAATCTCGTCCAGTTCATCCTGATAGAAATATTTTGCATGATAATGAATTTGAGACAAGACTTCGTTCAACGTTCAATTATCATATTATTGGAAGAAAATTTTCCCTAAAAAGCTACGTTACTATGCTCAGTTTAAGCGCTATTGATTTCTATGACTATAATTTAGGCTTGGCTGGGACACGCTTAATATTTTTTTTCAATAAAAATTGGCAAATCTATTCTCAAATCAACTTTCCATTGAATTNATCAACTAATAACCTTGGAACAAAAATTGATAATGGACTTCAAGGAAAATTTCAATTATTTCAAAATAATATGAAGATACATTTCCATCTTTGGTCAGCTAGCTATTCAAACCCAACAAACAATTTTGCTTTTGATCCTTTTTTGCAATTTGCTCATGATATTGCTGATAACAATTTTAATGTTTCAAATCACAGTTTGACCCACCTTGAAATAGAGTCAAATATTTCAGGAGTTCTGCTGCATTATAAAATTTATAATTTACTCAATGCTCTTGGCGCTAGTAATGAAGCCGTCTCATTTAAGCCAAATGCTATTTTTCCTGAGATTGGAAGAATGATGCAATTTGGGGTTACTTGGTATTTTGATAATTAATAAATCATTTTCACTAAATCGTTCTGAGAATCGTATCTATGAAGTAAATTATACGTATGGATTCTTATCAAAATAGCACATCTATCTTAAATAGATCTGTATTAGTTCTAAATACAAATTATGCACCAATGGATATCTGTACTGCTAAGCGGGCAATTTGTCTTTACTATAACGAAAAAGTTGATATTCTAGAATCCTATAAAGAGGATGTGCATTCACCCTCAATTACTCTAAGCTTGCCAAGCATTGTTAGGTTGAAAGATTATGTGAAGCATAATCAGATGGATGTGATATTAACTAGAAGAAATCTATTGGTACGAGATAATTATGAATGCCAATATTGTGGATCCAAAAAAAGTCCATTGACAATGGATCATGTAAAGCCAAAAAAGCAAGGAGGAATNGATTCTTGGGAAAATTTAGTTGCTGCTTGTCAAGCTTGTAATCGAAAAAAAGGAAACCGNACACCAGATGAAGCAAAAATGCCATTAAAGCGNATCCCAAAAAAGCCAAATAAAATACACTATTTTCAGNAATTTATTACAGCTCATCAAGGCTCTTGGAAACCCTATTTATTTATGGAGTCATTTTGAAACGGGTATTAAGTGGAATTCAACCATCTGGAAATCTTCATTTAGGTAATTATTTTGGAATGATGTCCAGAATGATCAATTATCAAGAAAAAAATGACCTNTTTTGCTTTATTGTCAACTATCATGCATTAACAACAATTAAAGAAAAAGAGCTATTAAAAGAAAATACATTGCAAGCAGCAATAGATTTTTTTTCTCTNGGCTTAGACCCTGAAAAATCTACTTTTTGGATTCAAAGCGATGTCCCTCAAGTTTGTGAGTCTACATGGTTACTTTCGAATGTAATTAATGTCGGTCTACTTGATAGAGCTACTTCTTATAAAGATAAATTGTCTAAAGGCATTTCAGCCAATGTTGGATTGTATTCGTATCCGATATTGATGGCTTCAGATATTTTATTATTTGGCGGTGAAATTGTTCCTGTTGGCAAAGATCAAAAACAACATCTGGAAATGACTAGAGATATTGCAGAAAGATTTAATCAAACGTATGGTGAAGTATTTATTGTACCTGAGCCNGACATTAATAAAAAAACAAATCTTGTTCCAGGGGTAGACGGACAAAAGATGAGCAAGTCTTATAATAATACAATTCCAATATTTGGACCTGAAAAAGTTCTAAGAAAAATATTTATGTCAATTGTTACTGACTCTGCAGATATTAATGAACCCAAGAGCATTGAATCTTCGATCTTTCACCTTTATTCACTTTTTTTATCTGAAAAAGACCAGCTTGAATTGAAAGAAAGATTCATAAAACCTGGTCTGCGTTATGGTGATTTAAAAAATGAACTTTACGAATGTTTTTGGGAATATTTTAAGCCATACAGAAAAAAGCGAGATTATTTGATGAATCATAAAGACTATGTAGTGAAATGCTTAGAAGAAGGGGCAAATAAAGCTAGCTCTGTTGCCAATGAATACCTATCAAGCGCTAGAACAGCCATGGGATTGAACTACAAGGACTAAATGCATAGAGTTGAACTTGATAATTTCCAAGGGCCACTTGATCTCTTATTATATTTCATTCGAANGGATGAAATTGATATTTATGATATTCCAATAGCAGAAATCACTGCAGAGTACTTGCAAATTGTTGAGGATATGAAAGCTATGAATTTATCAGTAGCTGGAGAATTCATCCTAATGGCAGCTACATTAATGCGCATTAAATCAAAAATGCTTTTACCTAGACCAGATCTTGATGATTTAGGAGAACCAATTGATCCTAGAACTGAATTAGTTCAACAGCTCCTTGAATATAAAAAATATAAAGATATTGCTGACAACCTTTCTGAAAAGTGGGAGAAATTAAGCTATCAGCACGAGAGAATGATTTCAGAGCCTGTCAGCGATAAAGAAAAAGATATTAATCTTTTAAAAGAAATGAATGTTTTTGAATTAGCAAAATATTTCAAAGAAGTAATGGACCGTCTTCCTGAAATGAATCCATATCAGGTAGATCTAAATACAATTGACCTCCGTGATAAAAAGCAATTTATTTTAGACTCTTTTGATGGTAGAGGTATAGTTTCTTTCAGGNATCTTTTACAATCATGTAAAAACAAGCTTGAATCAATCATGACCTTCGTTGCAATACTTGATTTAGTCCAACAGTTTAAAATTGCAGTTTTTCAAAACACCCTTTTTGACGATATTGAGATTCATATTTTAGATAAAAATTAATCNATGAAAAATTTTGAACAAATAATTGAAGCTCTTCTTTTTGCCAGTCCTGAACCTTTAACACAAAAAAAAATAAATAATATCTTTGATGCTGATCCACCGCAGTTAGAAAAGTATATAAATCGACTAAATGACAGGTATGAAAAAAATGATCATGCCGTTGAAATATTATCTGTAGCTGGTGGATTTCANATACGGACAAAATCTGAATTCGATTTTTTTATTAGACGCTTAATTGTAAAGTCTGGTCAGTTTTATTTATCTCAAGCTGCACTCGAGTCATTATCAATTATTGCTTATAAGCAGCCTATTAGTCGCCTTGATATTGAGGCCATAAGAGGGGTTGATTGTGCAGGCGTTCTAAAAACATTACTTAAAAAAACGCTTATTAAAATTAGCGGAAGAGATGATAGTCCGGGTCGCCCATTAATTTATAGAACAACCGATACATTTTTAAAATCATTTGGATTAAACAAGCTATCTGATCTTCCAAAATTAAAAGAAATTTCTGAGCTCATAGAAAATGATCCAGAGTTAATTGAGCAAATTGATGCGTTTAAATAAGTATATTTCTAAATCAGGCCTATGCTCAAGAAGGCAGGCTGATAAATCAGTTCAAGGTGGTAGCGTAACTGTGAATGGATCATTAGAATTAAATCCCGCATATCAAGTTACTAAAGATGATGATGTTAGACTTGATGGGCAAAAGATTATGGATAATCAAATTTTTAGAACAATTTTAATGAATAAACCTGAAGGATACATTACAACAATGCATGACCCATTGGATAGAAAGACTGTAATGGATTTAGTTGATTTTAAAGAAAGACTTTATCCTATTGGAAGACTAGATAAAGATACTAGCGGTTTATTACTTCTGACTAATAATGGACACCTTGCAAATCAACTAACCCACCCTAAAAACAAGATACCTCGCATTTATGAACTAGAGATTGATAAACCCTTTGAAAATTGGGAAAAAAGAAAAATAGCAAAAAATGTATACATTGGGCAAAAAGAATGGGGGAGAGGTGAAATTATAGAACAGAAAAAAAATAAAGGTAGAACTGTAGTNTTAATAAGGCTATATCAAGGAAAGAAACGTGAAATAAGAAGGATTATTTACCGCATGAAACGAACCTTATTCAGTTTAAAAAGGGTCCAGTTTGGACCAATACGCTTAGATAATACACCGATTGGTTCATACAGAGATCTTTATGAATCAGAAATTAAAGAAATAAGCAGTTTATAATTGAGGTATTTGTATGCAATCTATACTAATTGGCAATCATTTAATAAAGATGTAAATTTCTTGGCTATTTGAGAATGAGTATTAAATGATTATTGCGATTGATGGTCCAGCTGCTTCAGGAAAAAGTACTTCAGCAAAGCTACTAGCAAAAGAACTAGGATATCTCTATTTAGATACAGGAGCTATGTACCGGTGTATTGCTTTTTCAATTCTTGAACAGAAAATTGATATTTCTAATGAAGGTTCTATAACAAAATTTTTAAAATTTTTTGAAATNGAACTAAAGAATGTTAATAACAACTTGTCTTTTTTTGTTAATGGAAAAAATGTTACAAATAAAATTAGAAAAAACGAGGTGTCGCAAAAAGTAAGCGAAGTTAGCGCTATTCAAATTATTAGGGAATACATGGTTAGGATTCAACGTAGTTTTGCTAAAGATAGTAGTTGCGTTATGGAAGGAAGAGATATTGGAACTGTTGTTTTTCCTAATGCAGAATTTAAATTTTTTTTTATTGCAAGCGATGAAGTTAGAGCGAAAAGAAGACAGCTTGAACTCGAATCTTTGGGTGAAAAAAAATCTTTATCTAATCTTATGCATGAAATAAAAAAAAGAGATAAATTTGATTCTGAGCGTGGACACTCACCGCTGAGAAAAGCATTTAATGCTATTGAAGTTGATACTACGAATATGACGATTAATGAACAAGTCAACTTCATGCTTAGTAAAATTAAATTAAAACATAGGAAATAATAATAAATGAGTATTACTGAAAAAGAACCCGTTGTAGAACAGCCTTCTGACGATATAAAAACAGAAGACAGCGAAGGATCGGCGCCTGAATCGCCTACAACATCTTCATCAAATGCCGAAAAAAATAATNAAAATAAAAATAAAGTTGACATTGATTATTTAGATTCAAATTTATTTAGTGAAATAAAAGAAGTCTCTCTAGAAGAGTTGAATAAAGAAAATTTTTCTGATGAATTACCTGCTGATCACGAAAAATATCTATCAACATTTTCTGATATATCGGAGCGTGAAATTATATCAGGTAGAGTTATCGGAGTAAATGAAAAAGAAATACTTGTCGATATAGGGTTTAAATCTGAAGGAATAATCAATCGAGATGAGTTTTCCTTAGAAGACCTTCCTGATATTGGTGGAAAAATTAATGTTTATCTTGAGCGGATGGAAGATGAGAGTGGAAAAACTGTTCTATCTAAGGAAAAAGCAGATTTTCTCAGAAGGTGGATTGAGTTAAGAAGAATTCATGATACTGGTGAAATTATTTCTGGAAAGATAATTAAAAGAATTAAAGGTGGAATGGTAGTTGATTTAAAAGGAGTTCAAGCCTTTTTACCTGGTTCACAAATTGATGTTCGGCCCGTCAAGGATTTTGATAAATATTTAGATNTAGAGATGGATTTAAAGGTTGTAAAATTCAATGAAATGAGAAAAAACGTAGTTGTTTCCCATAAAGCAATACTCGAAGAAAGCCTAGCTGAGCAAAGGGACGAAATATTTAAGAAGCTTGAAGTTGGCGCAATCATGGAAGGTAGGGTAAAAAATATTACCGATTTTGGAGTATTTATTGATCTAGGCGGAATAGATGGCTTGCTTCATATCACTGATTTAAGNTGGGGGAGAATAAATCATCCCTCTGAGATAATTTCTATGGATGAGAAGCTAACCGTTAAAGTTATTGATTTTGATAATGAAAAAAAGAGAGTCTCATTGGGCTTAAAACAGCTTACCCCACACCCTTGGGAAACAGTTGAACAAGATTTTCCAGAAGGAGAAAAAGTAAAAGGTAAAGTAGTAAGTATGACTAATTATGGTGCATTTATAGAAATAAAGTCAGGAATAGAGGGATTAATTCATGTATCGGAAATGTCATGGACACGCCATGTTAAAAACCCATCAGAGCTGTATTCTTTAGGTGATAAAGTTGAAGCTATAGTTCTCTCTATTGATACAGAAGAAAGAAAAATAAGTTTAGGTTCAAAACAACTGACTGAGGACCCCTGGGATAAAATCGAAGAGAAATATAATATAGGAACCACTGTAAAAGGTAAAGTAATCAACCTGACTCAATTCGGAGCATTTGTTGAGCTTGAAGAAGGAATTGATGGCTTAATACATGTTTCGGATTTTTCATGGACACAAGTTGTAAGACATCCTAGGGAAATGATTGAAAAAGACCAGTCTATCGATGTTAGAGTTTTAGAAGTATCTAGAGATAGCAGAAGAATCTCTCTAGGGATAAAACAGCTCAATGAAGATCCTTGGCCTGAGCTATTGAAGACATATGAGACTGGAAGCGTCCATAGTGGTGAGATTGTCAAAATTCTTGACAAAGGAATTATTCTAATTCTTGAAAATGAAATCGAAGGAATCATTCCTTTCGGTAAACAAACAAAGAAGCAAAGAAAAGAGATTTCACAAAAATATAATGTTGGCGAAAAGATTAGTGGATCTGTTATNGAGGTTAAACCTGAAAATAAAAAAGTTGTACTATTTTCAGATGAACTTAGTGATAAGAATATCCAAAAAGATGAAATCAAGGATTTTTTAGATAATCAAGAACAGCCAGCTGGAGAAAAGATAGAAATTCCAGGAGATATTTCCGAAGGAGAAGAAATAGAAGATAGCTCTGATATAGTTTCAGATTAAACCTTGCTTTAATTTTGCTAATGATTAAAGAAGAATCAAAAAATAAACTCTACTCTTTTTTCGCTTGGCAAAATATTTCTGTAAAGTTGAGCGCAATAGCTTTAGCTTTTCTATTATGGTTATTCGTTATGAGTGAAAACGAATACACTATCACTACAGATATTCCCATTGAAGTTCGAAATCTACCAGCCCGGTTAGTTCTTCAGGAAAAAGTTCCTAAACTTGCCAGAATTCGAATAAGAGGCGAGGGTAGATCTTTATTTAAAACATTTATCTTAAAAAGATTCATTCCCGGGTTTAAGCTTGTACTTGATTTAGAGCGTATTTCTGAAGAATATGATTTTATTTTAAATGAGTATTTTGATCAATACCCTCAAAAAGTAGTGATACCATCAAATTTTGAAGTAACCTTTGTTGAGGTCGTATATCCCAGCTCAATTCATATTAGCTTAGATGAGTACAAAGAAAAAAGAGTAAATATTAAATCAGCTGTTATTATAAAAGCTGCTCCAGGATTTACATTGGTTGGCCCTCCAAAATTATATCCTGACAGTGTAATGATAGCAGGTTCAAGAAATTTAGTTAAAGATATTAAATATGTTCTAATGGGTCCAGATTCTATAAACAATATTGAATCTGATCTAGAATTAATACTCCCTTTAGTCTCTCCAAAGGACCAGCTTATTGAATATAATCCAAAAAAAATAATTTATAAACAAAGTGTCCAAGCTATTAGTGAAAGAATTATAAGTGAAATTCCAATCAGAATATTAAACTCTAATAATCAAATGAGAATTTTTGCAAGTCCCCAGACAGTTTCCTTGACAGTAATTGGAGGATTAGACTACATTGCTAAAATCAAACCAAATGAAATTGATATTAGTGTTGATTTTAACGATTGGAGTTCAAATAAACAATTTTATGAATTAAAGGTTAAGACACCAAAAGATATTTTAGATTGGATGGATTTATCTCCAAAGAATATTGAGCTANTGGTGACTCAAAAAAATAATTGATTATATTAGGCATAGAAACTTCTTGCGATGAAACCGCAGCTGCACTATGTGTTGATGGGGAGATTATTGCTTCAAAAATAAGCTCTCAAGGTATACATAGAATATATGGAGGCGTCATACCTGAGCTTGCATCTCGCGAACATGAAAAAATGTTAAATTTAATTATTCACAATACATTACAAGATTCCCAAATTAGTTTAGAGAAGTTAGATGGTATTGCTGTAACTCAAGGCCCTGGTTTATCAGGTGCTCTAATTGCAGGGACTTCATTTTCAAAGGGACTTGCACTGGGTTTAAACATACCAATAATTGGCGTTAATCATTTAGAAGCGCATATTTTTGCAAACTTTTTAGCAGAACCTAAGCTTAATTTTCCATTTGTTTGTTTATTAGTTTCTGGTGGGCACACTCAATTATGGCAAGTGAACGATTTTAGGAATTATAAATTGCTTGGTGAGACTCGAGATGATGCAGCTGGTGAGGCNTTTGACAAAGGGGCAAGAATATTAGGATTAGGATATCCTGGAGGCCCTGAAATTGAAAAATTGGCTTTAGACGGAGATTATAAATCAATTAATTTTCCAAGGGCATTAATAGAAAAGAATAATTTTGAGTTTAGTTTTAGTGGTCTTAAAACCTNATTACTCTATTATTTTGAAAAAAATAATAGAGAGAGTAAAAAAAATATTGCAGCCAGCTACCAATTCGCAATTATTGATGTTTTAGTAAAAAAATTAAAATTTGCTGCAGAATTTTCAAATGTTACAAATTGTGTTGTTGCTGGAGGGGTTGCTGCAAATAAGTTTTTGAGAAAATATTCTAAAGATCAAATCTCGAACCGAAAAATTATTTTTCCTCATCCAAGTTTTTGCACAGATAATGCGGCAATGATTGCATTTCTTGGAGAAAAATATTTATTAATAGGGAAAAAATCTAATTTAGATTTTTCAATTCANCCAAATATGAGATTAAGCTAAATGGAGTTTAAATTCTTAGAATCTTCAGATTTAATAACTTTGGCATTATTATTATTTTCTTTCATTACTTTCATATATATATATAAATCTTATAAAGATAATTTTAAAATACTTTTCTCCTTAAGGATTTTATTGATAACAATATTAATTTTTTCTTTATTTAATCCTGTTATTAACTATTCAACTGAAAAGCAAAATATTCTTCAATGGGCACTATTTTTTGATAATTCCGCAAGTATGAAATATCATAAAACACCTTCATTAAACTCAATCAATTTAGGTATTGAAGAATTAGAAAATAGATTTAATAAAGAAAAAATTTCTTTTAGTTCTTATTCTTTTGATTCAAAGATATTACCTCTAANAAATAAATTGAATGGTAATGGAGAATCAACGAATATTGGAAATGTTGCAGAATATATCATACAAAATGAAAATAAATTAGCTGGGGTGATTTTAGTTTCAGATGGAATTCCCACTGAAGGAAGTAACCCGCTAAGCTCATTTAAAAATTCTGAGTTACCAATTTTTTCTTTAGGCATAGGTAACAAGAACTCTCTAATTGATATTTTTATCAATTCTATTGATGCTCCTACTGTTGCAATTAAAAATGAAAGAATTAATGTTGCAATTGATATTCAATCAATTGGTAGAATAAATGATCAATTCAGTATTTCTCTCTATGATGGTTCAAAATTAATTGGATCAAAATATGTAAAATTATACGGACTAGGGTCAACTACTACGGTCAATTTTCAATTTGAACCAAAATCTCTTGGAAGGCAAAAATATAGAGTCCAAGTTTCATCTGTTGAAGATGAAGTAAATATTATCAACAACAAACAAAATTTCGAACTTTTAATATTAAAAGATAAATACAAAATTGCCCTACTAACTGGAAGCCCCAACAAAAATACTTCAATAATAAAAAAATCATTAAATAGCAAAAGAATTGAAGTAGATCACTTCATAAAGATTTCAGATACTGAATTTAATAAATCAATAAAGTCTTTTTGGCAGTCCTCTTATGATTTAATAATTTTTGATAATTATCCTATTGATCCACTTCCTCTAAGCTTTATTAGGGTTTTAGCAAAAAAAATTCTCTCTCACCAGTCAGCATTAATGTTAATTGCTGGCCCTAATCAGATTGATGAATCTATAAAGGGCCTAACTTCTATTTTGGGTTTAGATGAATTCAATGAAACTGATGATTCAGAAAATATGAATTATTGGGAATTTACAGATAGTAAAATTGATATGACTGATTTACCCCCACTTTCCCAAAAATTATATATAAATAGTAGCCTAGAAGAATCTAAGTCCATTGCAATTTTTGATTCAGGTTGGCCTTTATTATTAAGAAATATTAAAGGAAAAATTAGAACTATAACACTTACTTCTTCAGATTTAAATAAGTTATATTTTTATAAAAATGGTTACAATGCCTTTGCAAACATATTTTACGATTCTATAGATTGGTTATTAAAGTCAGGTGTTTCAAGTGAAAATTATTTTAGATTGAATAGAGATTACTTTCAGCAAGGAGAAATGGCATTTGTAATGGGTTCAAGAATTTCCCAAATAGATTTAGATAGTACAAAGTTTTATTTAAACATTGTTGATAAAGATAAAGTATTATTTTCAAAAGAAATTGAATACAATATAGAATTAAATAGATGGGAGGGTCAATTTAGAACTCCTAGCCCAGGTGATTATCTTTTTCAAATCCACATGAATAAAAATAAAAAACCAATTCAAAGCACATCTTTTAGTGTTTTGGAGAGCCAAATAGAATTAAATCAGGTATATCTCAATGAAAAGCTATTGATAGATATTTCAAGGATCAATAATGGATCATATTTTAATTGGGACAAAAAAACTAATATATTTGATCATATATCTCAAAAAGGAAAGCGTGAAATAAAAGCAAATGTAATTAAGTTTAAAGATAATATATTCATTCTTTCATTGGTTATAATTTTTTTGTGCATAGAATGGATTGTAAGGAAGCAAAAAGGACTTTTTTAGGATTAATTTTTTATGAAAAAAATTACAATTATTGGTACAGGANATGTTGGATTAGTTTCTGGTGCAGGTCTTGCCGAATTTGGCCATAGGGTTTCTTGCATAGATATTGATAAGGAAAAAATTAAAAATTTGAATAATGGTCAAATTCCAATTCATGAGCCTGNGCTTGATATTTTAGTAAAAAATAATGTAAAAGAAGGAAGACTGACTTTTTCATCAAATATTGAAAAAAACATCCAAGAAGTAAAAATTATTTTTATTGCTGTTGGCACCCCTCAGGATGAAGAAGGCATTGCTGATTTAAGCGCGGTAAAATCTGTAGTAAAACTAATAGCAGCCAATCTTAATAGTTATAAAATAATATGTACAAAAAGTACAGTTCCTGTTGGAACTGGACAATGGATTGAATCAGAAATAAAATCTAGANCTTCTAGTGATAATTTTGATTATGTGTCAAATCCTGAATTTTTAAGAGAAGGTGCTGCAGTTAACGATTTCCTTTCTCCTGATAGAATAGTTCTTGGAAGCTTATCAGAGAAAGCCTTTAGCGAAATGAGAGAAATCTATAGGCCTCTATATATTAATGAGACGCCTATTATGGAAACATCGGTTGAAACTGCTGAAATGATTAAATATGCTTCTAATTCCTTTCTTGCTTTAAAGATAAGCTATATAAATGAAATTGCAAATTTGTGCGAAGCTGTAGGTGCTGATGTTCATAAAGTAGCTAAGGCAATGGGGCAAGACGGAAGAATAAGTTCCAAATTTCTTCATCCTGGCCCAGGATTTGGAGGATCATGCTTTCCAAAAGACCTTGATGCGCTTTATAGTCTTGGTAAAGAAAAAAATATTAATCTGAATACTATTAGCGCTACAATCAAAACAAATAAATCTCAAAAAAAGCGTATCAAAGACAAATTATTAAATTTGCTAGATAATAAATTAAAAAATAAAAAAATTGCTATTTTGGGATTATCATTCAAGCCTAATACTGATGACATAAGGGAATCCGCTTCATTGTACATTGTTTCAAACTTAATAGAATTAGGCGCTGATTTAAATGTTTATGATCCAGCTGCTATGGAAAACTTTAAATCTATTTATCCAGATATTAATTATAGTGATAATTGGAGAGATTGTGTTAAAAATGCTGATGCTTGTGTTGTTGCGACAGAATGGAATGAGTTTAGAGGTATTGATTTAAGTGAATTGAAAACTCTTTTAAAATCTCCCATATTGCTTGATGCCAAAAATATTTTCAGTATAAAAAAACTAAAAATTTTGGAATATAATTATGATAATGTAGGTAGAAACTCAATATGACCATCACTAAAGCACCTTTAAAGGGTTTATATATTATCACACCAACAATTCATAAAGACTCTCGTGGGTATTTTTTTGAATCTTTTCNGTCTAACTCTTTTAAATCAAATTCAATTCCAACTGAATTTGTTCAAGAAAATCAATCGCTATCAACAAAGGGTGCGCTTAGNGGACTTCATTATCAATTAAATTTTCCTCAAGGAAAATTAGTTTGGGTAGCTAAAGGATGTGTAATTGATATTGCCGTTGACATTCGAAAGAACTCGCCGACATTTGGAAGAAGTTTTTGCATAACCCTTGATGATAAAAAACATTTGAGATTTTACATCTCTCCAGGTTTTGCTCATGGTTTTTTTGTTTTATCTGATATCGCAATTTTTCAGTATAAATGTACAGAATATTATCATCCAGAAGATGAGCACGGCATACATTGGAATGATANAAATTTAGAAATCGATCTTGGTGATGGTAGTAAAATTCTTTCAAAAAAAGATGAATTACTGCCAAACCTTAGCGAAGTAGATACTAATCTTTTACCGCAATTTAAGTAATTTGATTTATTATGATTTCCATTGAATACTTAAGAAATAATTTTGTAGAGGCAAAAAAGGCTCTTTCAACTAAATGCAATGTTGATGGTCTTGATGAGTTAGTTTCTATTGATATAGATTATCGAAAGAGTTTGAATGCAATTAATGATTTACGCGCTGAAAGAAATAAGGTTTCAGATGAAATTGCTGATCTAAAAAAAATAGGTAAAGATGCAGATGATAAAATTATATCAATGCGAAGGGTCAGTGAAAAAATCAAAGAAATTGAAAATGAATTATCAATTAAAAAAGAAAAGCTAGATGAATTATTATTAGACCTTCCAAATATTCCACATGAATCTGTTCCTAGAGGTATAAATGAAGATGATAACAAAATAATATCTAATTGGGGCGACGATATAAATAAAGATTTTACATTAAAAACACATGTTGAAATTGGTAAGTCATTAAATTTGTTTGATTTTGAGCGCTCTGCTAAAATTTCTGGTTCAGGTTTTCCTTTGTTAATTGGAAAAGGAGCTTTGCTAGAAAGAGCTTTAATAAATTTTATGTTAGACATTCAAACAAATAAAAATCAATATGTTGAAATTTTCCCTCCTTTTCTTGTTAATTCAGCTTCAGTTTTAACAACTGGAAATTTACCAAAATTTTCAGAGGATATGTATCACTCTGAAGTAGACAACTTATGGTTAATCCCCACAGCTGAAGTTCCTATTACCAATATTCACCAAAATGAAATTTTAAACGAAAACGANCTACCAAAAAAGTANACCGCATACTCTGCATGTTTTAGAAGAGAGGCAGGTTCATATGGTAAGGATACAAAAGGGTTTTTACGATTACATCAATTTAATAAGGTCGAGCTTGTGCAGTTAGTCAACCCCTTGGATTCTTATAAAATATTGGAAGATTTAACTTTTCATGCAGAAATGATACTTCAAGCTTTAGATCTCAAATATAGAAAAGTCGAACTGTGTTCTGGGGATTTAAGTTTTTCTGCTGCAAAATGCTATGATCTTGAAATATGGGCGCCAGCAGAGAAAAAATGGCTTGAAGTTTCATCTTGCAGTAATTTTGAGGATTTTCAGGCTCGTCGTGGAAATATTAGATATAGAAGATCAGAAGATAAAAAAGTACAATTTGTTCACACCTTAAATGGAAGCGGTCTTGCAACCCCTAGATTATTAGTTGCGCTTCTTGAAACTTATCAAAATTCCGATGGTTCTTTAGCTGTTCCCGATTGTTTGCAAGATTATATCAAGTTAAAGACTATTGATTAAAATAAAATTGTACTATACCTGGATTGCTCTTAATGTAATTCTTTGGACTTTGATTTTTGGAAGTATGGGTGTGCTTGTATCAATTTTCGAATGGAAGGGAAGGTTTATGGGCTGGGTTGTACGTACTTGGTCAAAAACTATTTTATCATCTTCAGGTATCAAATTTAAAGTTGAAGGTCTAGAAAATATAGATTCAAAATCTCATTATTTTTTTGTTGCTAATCATTCATCAGCTTTTGATATACCCATAGTTTTTTCAGGTGTGCCATTTCAAACGGTAGCCATTTCAAAAATTGAACTAAAACACATACCAATTTTTGGTTGGGCCATGCAAGCAGGAGGCCATATATTTGTTGATAGAAAAAATCATCTCAGAGCAATGGATTCTATGAATAAAGCAAAAAAATCTATGATAATAAACCCGCGCTCCGTAATTATTTTCCCAGAGGGAACAAGGTCAGCAGAGCATGGCAATTTACTTCCTTTTAAAAAAGGAGGCTTGGTATTGGCCATCGACCTGAATATGCCTGTTGTTCCTATTGGTATTATTGGCACTAGCTCTTTAGTGAAAGATAAGTTTTTATCTTCAAAAAACTCGTTGAAACTAGTATTTGGAAAACCTATAGAAACAAAAAATCTTACTTATGATGATAGAAATGATTTTGCAATCAAGCTAAGAGAAGAAGTGCTTGAACTGATTGGTAATTAAAATGTTATTTAAAATAAATACTTTAATTGATAAAGTTGAGAAACTTAAGTTAGCTAAAAAGAAAATAGTTTTTACAAATGGCTGTTTTGATATTCTTCATAAAGGACATTTTGACTATTTACGCCAATCAAAGAGTCTAGGTGATTTTCTAATTGTAGGGCTTAATTCAGATGATTCAGTAAAATTATTAAAAGGTATCTATCGCCCAATAAATAATCAAAATTTACGGGCCAATAATCTTACAAAATTAGATTATATTGACGCTGTAATTATTTTCACGGAACAAACGCCTAAAAAATTAATTAAACTATTATTACCTGACATATTAACAAAAGGCGGCGACTATAAAATTAATCAAATTGTTGGATCAGATACGGTAACTAAAAATGGTGGAAAGGTTAAAATACTACCTCACATTAAAGGATATAGCACTACGGATATTATTAATAATCAAGGAAAAGGCTTGACTGGGGAGTGAGCTTCCAATTAATTTCGCCTCTTAAATCACTCTAAATATATATGAATAAAGGATTTACACAGATTAAGATTTTACTGCTTTTGTGCATTTCGATTGGATTTGCACAACAATCAAATGGCAAAGGGTCAAGCTATAGATCTGAAACTTTATTTGAAACAGAAAATAGTCACGACTTAAATGAGAATAGATTACCTGATTTATTAAAGGAAGCTAAAATACTGCTATCTGATGCATTTATTTCAGATGTGATGAATGATACCTTAGAGGTGGTTTATAATTTGAATCGAATTTTTGATTTACTTTCTGAAGCTGATCAATACGGTGAAATGAATGATGAAGATAGGGATGAATTTGATCGCTTTGAAGAATCTTTAGTATCATTATACACTAAAAGGTTTGAAACCCTTGATAAGATTGATGCTTCATTGACAGCTGAAAGCATGCGAATGGATGTAACTTCTCGCTCCGAACCCTTGGAAGTCGAAATGGGAGCGACGCAATTTATTGTAGTTGAAGATAGGGATGGCCATATTCCTTTAGTTCGTAATAAAAAAGTAGACCAATTCATTGAATATTTTAAAACTAAAGGCCGTCCTCAATTTGAAATCTGGCTTGATAGACTTGAGGTTTATGGGCCTATGCTTTCTAAGATAATTGACGAAAATAATTTACCTCCCGAACTACTATATTTAGCAATGATTGAATCAGGGCTTAATCCAAAAGCTCACTCTAAAGCAGCAGCAACCGGAATGTGGCAATTTATTTATTCAACTGGAAAGATATATGGCTTAGATAGAAACTGGTACATTGATGAAAGACGCGACCCGGTTAAAGCTACTAAAGCTGCGTGCGCATATCTTAGCAATTTATATGAAGAATTTGATAATTGGTATTTGGCCCTAGCAGCATATAATTCTGGTGAAGGTCGCATAAGACGCGCAACTCGACTTCATCAAACCTCAGATTTTTGGCAGTTACACTCGCTTCCTAGGGAAACACGTAATTATATGCCATATTTTTTGGAAGCAACCATTATGGCTAAAAATCCAAAGGATTTTGGATTCGTAAGAAAAAGGAATGCTGATAAAGCGTTGAAATACGATGTAGTATCTGTTGAAAAAAGTGCTGATCTTACAGTTTTAGCAAAAGCTGCAGGTACTTCATTCAAAACGCTTCAGTCCCTTAACCCTGAATTACGGCAATCAGCTACCCCAGCTAAAGCTTACCAATTAAAAATTCCAATGGGAATGAAGAAAAAATTTATCAATAATTATAATGCTCTTCCTGAAAATGAAAGATTTGCACCTCAATTTATAACGCACCGAGTGAGAAACGGTGAAAGTTTATGGTACATTTCGAGAAAATATCGGGTTTCTCAATCAGATATAGCTTCTGTAAATAAAATAAGGAATAGAAATAATTTACGAATTGGTCAAAAATTAACAATCCCTGTACCAGGAATGAATATACCTAGATCTTCAAGAGCTCAAATGCCCTCTAGTCATAGCAAAGTAATTTACAAAGTTAGGAGAGGTGATACTCTTGGACATATTGCTGAAGATTATAGCACGCGCGCCTCTAAAATTCGTCAATGGAATGGAATGAAATATGGCCAACATATCTTTCCTGGTCAAAAACTCACGCTTTGGGTTGAAAAATGATCAATAGACCAAAAACAAATTTAAATTGGTTGTGGTGGAGCTTAGGCGCTTTCTTTATTTCTATTATCATTTTTAGACTTGGAGCAATTTCTGCTAATTCCTCAATTGAGGGTTCTGGAAAAAAGGTTGGAATAGTAAAAATTAATGGGCCAATCATTTCATCTGAATCAATAGTTTCTCAACTGTAGAAATTTAAAAATCGTAAAGATATTTCAGCAATTGTTATTCGTATTGATTCGCCAGGAGGTTTGGTTGCACCTACACAAGAAATATATGAAAAAGTAAGGTCATTGCGAGGGATTAAGCCAGTGATTGCTAGTATGGGGTCTGTTGCAGCTTCTGGAGGTTATTATATTGCACTTGCTGGTGATACTTTAATTGCAAATCCCGGAACAATTATTGGAAGTATTGGCGTAATTATGAATTACCCCATTGCTACTGAATTATTTGACAAGGTTGGAATAAAGTTTGAAACGGTAAAAAGCGGCGGTTTAAAAGATGTAGGGTCTTATTCAAGAGAGGTAACTGATGAAGACAGAAAACATCTAAATGAAATGGTAAAAGATATCCATAGTCAATTTGTTTCAGTTGTTGGAGAAAATCGAACAATTAATAGACTTGATTTAATCAAGCTTGCTGATGGTCGTGTATTTACAGGTTTACAATCAAAAAAATTAGGCCTAATTGACCTATTAGGCACCTACGAAGATGCTGTTGCGCTAGCTGGAGTATTAAGCCAAATAAAAGGAAGTCCTAAAACTGTTCAAATAAACAAAAAAAATAATTCCTTCTTAGATTTATTCACTTCAAATCTGGAGCAAGCCACTAGTAGTTGGTTTGATGAACTGCCAGCCTATCGTTGGCGAATGGAGTAAATACCATGACAAAACAAAACATAGTTAACGCTGTTTCTGAAGCCACAGGTTTGACAAAAGTTGAGACTGAAGCTGTAATGAATGGCGTAATGTCAACAATTATCGAATCCCTCGGACGCAACGAGCGAGTAGAATTACGGGGATTTGGTACTTTTGGTGTTAAGCATAGAAAACCAAAAAAAGCTCGAAACCCTGGAACAGGAGAAGCTATTTTTCTTCCTGAGCGGCATGTGCCCACTTTTAAGCCGGCAAAAAATATGCGTTCCCATGTAAATGATAGTTTAAAGAAATAAAAGAGGTTGAATGCCCTGCGGTAAAAAACGTAAAAGGCGTAAAATGAATACTCATAAGCGAAAAAAACGCTTACGCGCCAATCGTCACAAAAAGAAAAAAGTATAGATTTATTTAAAATGAAACGAGCCAGTAAAATATGGCTTACCATTCTAGTCTTTATCTTGCCATCTATTTTAACAGGATGGGGCTATGAAGGACATCGTCGAATTAACTATTTGGCTTCAAGGCAATTAAAAGGACCTTTTGGTCGCTTTTTGATTAAGCACTCTGATGAGCTAAAATTATATGGGCCTGTTCCTGATTATATTAAAGGATTAGATAAATCGGGCTATCACCATCATTTTATAGATGCAGATTTTTATGATGCCTATCCATTTGATAATATTCCAAAAATTCGAAAAGATTTTTATGATAAATATGGTGAAGAGGCAATAAAAAAAATGGGAGATGCGCCTTGGTATATTGAAAAACTTTGCAATCGTATAATCTATTTGATGAAAAAAAATAGGTTCGAAGAGGCATTGTTTAACATGGGTGAATTAGGGCATTATATAGGAGACCTTCATCAACCTCTTCATGTTATTTTAAACTATAATGGCCAAAAAACTGGAAATGATGGTGTGCATTTCAGATGGGAGGTTCGGTTGATAGATGAATATGTCAGAAGAATTAAACCCATTGGTAAAATTGAAAAGGTCAATGATCCAATTTCATTTGCATTTAAAATCGTCAAAGAATCCTTTAATCATCATAAGCAAATTTTATTAGCAGACTCTAAAGCTAGAGCAATCTTAACTAGAGAAGAAGCTAAAATGCTAAACTCGAAGGATATTTTAGACTTTGAAAAACCATACCTAGATATTTTATATTCCGAAACTAAAGATTTATTAGATGATAGATTAGGGAGAGCTGTAATTAGATTAGCATCAATTTGGCAATACTGTTGGGAGCAAGCAGGTAAACCTGCTCTTCCATGATGCGATTCGAAAACTCTCTATCCGTAAGCCAACTTACAGCAAAAATAAAAGATTTAATTGAATCTAATTTTTCTTCAGTTATTGTCAGGGGAGAAATTTCAAACTTTACTCACCACACTTCTGGTCATATGTATTTTACATTAAAAGATAAGCATTCTGAGCTTAGGGTAGTTATGTTTAAGGGAAAGAATAGTTCACTTACATTTTCTCCAAAAAACGGAACTGATGTAGT
This sequence comes from Fidelibacterota bacterium, assembly GCA_002712245.1. Classification (GTDB taxonomy): domain Bacteria; phylum Fidelibacterota; class Marinisomatia; order Marinisomatales; family TCS55; genus TMED108. The sequence continues at coordinate 27,860 of PASZ01000021.1, forward strand.
AATTCAAGGAAACCTTTCTGTTTACGAAATGCGTGGTCAATATCAGATCATAGCACAACACATGGAACCTGCTGGCATTGGTGCTTTATTTTTAGCTTTTGAAGAATTAAAGAAGCGTTTATTAGCTGAAGGTTTATTTGATAAATCAAAAAAGAAGTCTGTGCCAAAGTTCCCTTCAACTATTGGCATAGTTACATCAAAAACAGGTGCAGCCCTAAGAGATATGTTAATTATTTTTAAAAGAAGAGCACCGCAGGTAAAAATAATTGTTAGACCAGCCCTAGTTCAAGGATCAGAGGCATCAAGCGATATTATAGCTGCTATCAAAGACCTCTCCTCACAAGAAAACGTTAACCTTATCATCATTGGAAGGGGTGGTGGCTCCTTTGAAGACTTATGGCCATTCAATGATGAAGCATTGGCTCGTGAAATTTTCAAATGTTCAAAACCTATTATTTCTGCGGTTGGACATGAAACTGATATTACAATTAGCGATATGGTTGCAGATCTTAGAGCACCAACTCCATCTGCAGCTGCAGAAATTGCAGTAAATAATATTTTAGAAATTTCCCAATCAATTGACAATAAACTAATAAGATTAAGAAATTTGATTGAATCAAAAATCTCAACAATCTGGCAAACGTTTGATAATTTATCAGAAAGACATTTTTTGCAAAAACCTAAAACGGTATTTAAGCGTCAAAAACAAAAGATTGATCAATTGGAAAATAATTTATCTTTATCTATAAATAAGATTATATCCTTAAAAAAGTCTTACGCTATTAATTTATATACCCATTTAGATGCTTTAAGTCCGAACAATACTTTAAATAGGGGTTATAGCATTGCTTATAATAATGATAGATTGATTATCAGAGACCCTAATGATATTAATAATGGTGAGTCTTTTACTCTAAAAACAGGAAAAGGCGAAATGGCGGCAATCAAAAAATCAAATACACAACAAACCACAGGTTATTAGAAAATATGTCCAAAGAAAAAAATTTAAATTTTGAAGAGTCCATGGAAAAATTAGAAAAGATTGTAAAATCTTTAGAATCTGAAAATCAGTCCCTAGAAAAGAGTATTCAGCTATTTGAAAAAGGATTAGCTATTTCAAAAGAATTAAAAACTCATTTAGATAAAGCTGAGGAAAAAATTGAAATATTATCAAAAGATATTGATGGAAATTTATCATTGGATGAATTCAAGGACGAATGAGCTCTAGTTCACCATTAAAAAAATTTGGTATTTGGGGAAATACTGATAAAGAAAAGTTTTGGGATCTTTTAGGGCCAATCTTGGACTGGAGTAAGAAAAATTTTTTAGAAGCATTTATAACGACAAGAATAAATGATAATCACCATAAAAAATTTTCGCATGAACCAAAAATTATTGAATCAGCTGAAGATTTTAATAAATTAGATTTTTTAATCGCTCTTGGAGGAGATGGGACTATTTTATCAGCTGCGCGCGCTGTAGGCTCAAGACAAATCCCAATTATAGGTATTCATTTAGGTGAATTAGGATTTTTAGCTGAAGTTACAATTGATGAAATGTTTAGCAGGTTAGACCAAATTGCCAAAGGTGATTTTTCAACTCAGCCGAGAATGACACTCAAAGCCACCTTGTCAAAAAACGGTACAAATAAAATTTTTCATGCTTTGAATGATTTTGTAATTGACAGGGGAAAATCACAGCGCATAATCAATCTTGAATTATATGCTGGAAATAATTTTATTTCGGCATATAAGTCTGATGGTTTAATTATTTCAACTCCGACCGGTTCAACTGCATATTCTTTATCAGCGGGTGGGCCAATATTGATGCCCAAACTTAGCGCAATTGCTGTTACACCTTTAAGCCCTCATACATTATCACTTAGACCAATAGTTCTCCCCGATGATCAAGTAGTTGAAATTAGATCATTAGAACAAGGAGAAATTGCGTTTGCAGTTGATGGTCAAGTGAGTGAACATTTTAATAGAGACACCAAAGTGATAATTGAAAAATCATCGTATAGTATAAATATGATTAATTTCCCAGATTCAAATTATTTTCATACGTTAAATCTTAAAATGGGTTGGGGTAAAAGAGGAGGGGTTTAGTTTTACTCTGACTCAAGCTCAACCAATGAAGATGCAATTAATTCTATAAATATATTTACTTGTTTAAGCATATCCATTAATTGAGTGTGAAGTTGATTGATTTCAGCTGATCCTTCGTTAGAGTCAGTAGCTCCTCGTATTTCGTGATCTAGTTTATATTTTTGCTCTAAATCTTTGTAATTTTGTCCTCTTGATATAATTTTTTCAACCTTTGCTTTATCAAATTTTATGAAAAAACTATTTAAACGCTTTACCTGCTTTATTAATTGCTTATGAAAATCAATTAATTGCTCTTGTTCTTGAATTGAAAATTTTTCATTAATACCTTCTTTTTTTGCTACTAAAGAACTAAATCGAATTTGAATAGAGTTATTTGCTGAGTTCAAGTAGTTCACAATAGATATAAGGGTAAATAATTCTTTAGATTGATCAGCGCTTAAATCAGATTTACTAGTATTGATTAAGTAATCACTAATTTTTTGATTTAAATAAGAAATCTTTTCCACTCTTTGGTTCATTCCAGTCATTAAATCCATACTCGGATTTTCAACATCAGTAAGCTTTTGATTGTTTACAAACGGAGGGACGAGTGTTCCAATCACTCTTTCCATAAGCCCTATCACACCTTTGATTTCTGCCTGAGCGCTATTAATAGCAGCCTCAGGTTGATCAAGTAAATTTTCATCTAGGTGAAGTACAGAAGGTTTCTCTATATTTCTATCCGTTTTCTTATCGGGCAGATAATAAATGATTGTTTTTGCGATATATCCAGTAAATGGAATAAAAACGACTGAGGCTAGTATATTAAAAATAGTGTGTGCATTCGCAATTTGCCGGGGAATATTTTGCGATGTTTGAGAAACAAACTCTGCAAAAGTTGGAATCCAAAAACAAAATAATAAAACTCCAATAACATTAAATGTAACATGCGCAACAGCTACCCGCTTAGCATCCCGCGAAGCATTTAAGCCGGCTAAAAGGGCAGTAATGCAGGTCCCAATATTTGCTCCAAAAATAAGCGGAATTCCCGCTTCTAAAGTAATTGATCCGCCGCTAGCGAGTGTTATTACAATTCCTGTCGTAGCGCTGCTACTCTGAACTAAGGCAGTAAAAATTGCACCAGCTAAAATACCTAGAAAGGGATTTTCAAAACTCNTTAAAATACTATTAAATGCAGGATCAGACCTCAAGGGTTTCATCGTATCCGACATGACTTTCATTCCATAAAAAAGCAATCCAAATCCCAGAATTACAAAACCCAGATTTTTGACAGTATCTTTCTTTGAAAAAAGGGACATTAATGATCCTGCTGCAATAAGAAGCAATGCATAATCTGTTACTTTAAACGCAACAATTTGAGCCGTAACTGTACTTCCGATATTTGAACCAAGTATTACACCAAGAGCCTGGGAAAAAGCAAGAAGGCCAGAATTAACAAAGCTTACCAACATTACTGTCGTAGCGCTACTACTTTGAATAACCATTGTTACAAATGCACCAACCAATACGGCAAGATATTTATTCGAGGTTAATTTTTCTAGAATAGTTCTCATGCTATTTCCTGCTGTAACCTTCATTCCGTCGCTCATCATCTCCATTCCATATAAGAACATTCCCATTCCACCAAGAAGACCTGTTGCTAATAAGAAAAATGAGATAGAATTTGTTTCATCAGCGCCACCATAGAGTTTTCCTACTGAAATAAGTAGTAAGATAGCTGCAGTCTTCCAAGAAATCTTATTGTAGAGATTATTCATAATGTTAATATTAATTATTTTTTATTTGTTTTTGCACTAATTATTTCTTGAAGAGATTCTTTAATACATATGAAATGATTTTTGGATTCTCTTTAAGTCTACGCATTGAATAATCAAACCATGATTTTCCAAATGGAACATAAACTGTTAATTTAATCCCCTTTGATTTCAATCGATTGAGNGTATTTTTCATTGGGACACCGTACAAAACTTGAAATTCAAACCTGTCTAAAGGNATACTATTTTTATTTATCCATAGTTCAAGTTTTGAAATTAGATCTAGATCATGTGTTGCGATGCAAATATATCCATTNTGNTTNTAGGNNGTATGGACCAATTTTTCAAAATTCTCATTTATTTTTTCTTTATTTTTAATTGCAATTGTAGAGGGTTCATTATATATNCCCTTNCATATTCGTAAATTTAAATTAGAGCTATCAAAATTNTCAATATCATTGACACTTCGATAAAGATATGCTTGAGTTACCGCACCAACTTTTGAATAAACAGNTGATACNTCNNNATAGATNTGNTATATNNTATCNGTGTANTTNGAACTTTCCATATCAATAGCGATTCCNACATCAAACTTTTTTGCATACTCAACTAGTTTATGCATCTCTTTTTTACAAAAAGAATAGTCTAATTCTAANCCAAGATGTGTGAGCTTAACCGATATAGTGCTATCAAGCTTAAGTTCANNAATTGCTTTNATTAATTTTNNATACTGATTGCGNACCTCNNTAGCTTCNTCNTTGGACTCTACAAATTCCCCTAAAATATCAATCGTGGCTGAAAAACCCTTATGATTAAGGTTTTTAACCACGTTTGTAACATCTTGAATTTTCTCACCTGCAACGTAAGGCTTAGCAAATGGNNTAACCGACCACCTTGGTAGAATGGGCATAATTTTAGCAAAAAGAGAATTTATTAGGGTCATAACTAAGTTTAATTTAATCTTTCATGACTGTTTACGAATTATTTTTATTAAGGAATAAAAAACATGNTAAAATAGCTAAGTTTATCTTGACCATCCTTGAGGAAAAGCTCTAAATTATATGTCTCTAAATAAATAAATTTATTTATGTATCGCGACTTCGGAACAATATTTGTTTTCATTTTTATTGGCATTGTGCTAATCTATTTGCCATTGCTAATCCAAAAACTGCTTGCCCCAAACAACCCCAATCCAGACAAGCTGGCGACCTATGAATGTGGAGAAGAATCGGAGGGATCTGCTTGGGTCCAATTCAACATACGTTTCTATGTTGTGGCATTAATTTTTTTAATTTTTGATGTTGAGGTTGTTTTTCTATTTCCATGGGCAGTTGTATTTAATGATTTAGGGTTACTGGCATTAGTTGAAATGGGAATTTTCCTTTTAATTCTACTAGTTGGCTTAGCCTATGTTTGGAAAAGATCTGACCTTGATTGGGTAAAATACAATGTTAAGTACGGTCGCGGTAGATATTCTAGTTTAATACAAAAATCAAACACTCCTAGGGAATAAAATGGGTTTATTAGAAAACAAATTTCAAGATAATGTAGTTGTTGCATCGCTAGATAAAATTTTAGGATGGGCACGTTCAACCTCACCATGGTATTTCCAATTTGGATTGGCTTGTTGTGCAATTGAAATGATGGCATCTGCAGCTAGTCGGCATGATCTTGAAAGAATTGGTATGATGCCACGTTCATCTCCCAGGCAGGCAGATGTAATGATTGTGGCTGGTACAGTAACTATGAAAATGGCTCTCAGAGTGAAAAAGTTATACGAGCAAATGGCCGATCCTAAATACGTGATTTCAATGGGGAGTTGCGCTACAAGCGGTGGTCCTTATTGGCAGCATGGCTATCATGTTTTAAAAGGAGTTGATTTAGTTGTTCCTGTTGACGTTTATGTTCCAGGATGCCCTCCTAGACCAGAAGCCTTGATTGAAGGATTATTAAAACTTCAAGAAAAAATACAAACCGAACGTCCCTTAACAAGAAAACTTGCATGACGTTTGCTGAAATAAAACAATCGCTTCAAAATCAATTTGGAAAATCAGTCGTAGAAAACGATGAATTACCAGTGAATCAAGTTGAAATAGATGGAAAAGATTGGTTGAATATTGCAACTTTCATGAAAGAAGACCCTAAACTTTCATTTGATCAATTAGAGTGCATCACAGGGGTTGATACTGGCGAAGAAGGATCTTTGCAAACGCATTATAATTTACACTCAATGGAACATCGTCATAAAATAGAGGTTGTAATCAATCATGATAGAAATGAGCCTAAAGTTTCCTCTGTTGAGCAGTTATGGAGAATTGGTGATTGGTTTGAAAGGGAAACCTATGATATGTTTGGTATTGAATATATCGGACATCGTGATTTGAGAAGAATTTTATGTCCAGATGATTGGGAGGGATGGCCTTTACGTAAAGATTATGAAGAGCAAGAATCTTTTCATGGAATTGTAGTGCCAAAAATTAAGGAAGAAGAAGGATGGGAGTAGTCCAAGGCGATCAAATGGTCCTAAACATTGGACCGCAGCACCCTAGTACGCATGGAGTGCTAAGACTTGAAGTTACTACTGATGGGGAAATTGTATCAAAGATTACTCCTCATCTAGGATATCTACACCGCTGTTTTGAAAAACATGCTGAAAATGTGACTTATGAACAAGTTATTCCTTTTACAGACAGATGTGATTATTTAGCCTCCATGAATAGCAATTTTGGATATGTGGTTGCCATGGAAGAATTGATGGAAATTAATATATCTGAACGAGTGCAGTATATAAGAGTTATAATGGCTGAGTTGAATCGAATCGCGAGCCATCTCCTCGCTTTAGGCGTATATGGTTTAGATATTGGAGCATTTACACCCTTCTTATACATGTTAAGAGATCGCGAACGTATTTTAGATATGTTTGAATATACTTGCGGCGCTCGTTTATTATATAACTATATGTGGATTGGAGGTGTTTCACATGACCTTCCTAAAGACTTTGAGAAGATTTGTATCAAGTTCCTAGATTATTTTGAACCTCAAATAGATGAGTATAATAATTTATTAACATACAATAAAATCTTCATTGAGCGAACTGCAGACGTAGGCGTTATTCCTTCTGATGTAGCTATAAGCTATGGTGTATCAGGTCCAAATCTTAGAGGATCAGGTGTGAAATGGGATGTGAGGAAAGATGAGCCTTATTCAATCTATGATCGTTTTGAATTTGAAGTTCCAACGGGTACAGGCGAATTTGGAACCCTTGGGGACTGTTTTGATAGATATTGGGTCAGAATGCTTGAAGTAAGCCAAAGTGCGAAAATTATTCGTCAGGCACTTAAAGATCTACCTAGTGGGGATGTGTTTGAAACAATGCCTAAAAAGATTCGCCCTCCTGTGGGATCAGTTTATCGAAGAACAGAAAGCCCGCGAGGCGATTTAGGCTATTATATTATTAGTGATGGCACACCTTCACAAAGCAGAGTAAAAATGCGCTCCCCAGCTTTTACTGCTTTATCTTGCCTAGATGAGGTCTCCAGTGGATGGATGATTTCTGATGTTTTAGCTATTTTAGGAAGCTTAGATATTGTTTTGGGAGAAATTGATAGATGACTGTTGATTTTCTTATCGATTTGTTTTCAAAGTTTATAGATATTCCTATAATTACGTTTTTGTTAGCAGTGACGATCGCTGGAATTCCCCTTTTTGTACTTATGGCATTGAATGCAACAGTTGCAGTTTACGTTGAAAGAAAAGTTTCNGCCTTCATGATGGATCGCATTGGNCCAATGGGTCAAGGCCCTGGNCTNCATGCGGGAAAATGGGGTNTTCTTCAAACTATTGCAGATGCGCTTAAGCTCCTTATTAANGAAGATACTATTCCATCTTCTGCTGATAAATTACTATTTAAAGTTGCCCCNTTCATNATTTTTATAGGGGCATTTTTAGGNATAGCAGTTTTACCATTTAGCTCCGTTATTCAAGTTGTAGANGTCAATATTGGNGTATTTTATATCATTGCGGTAGGTTCTATTGGTGTTCACGGAATTGTCATGGCNGGNTGGGCATCAAATAATAAATGGTCGCTGTATGGAGCGATGAGGTCAGCGGCTCAAATTATTAGCTACGAGATTCCAGCTGGGCTATCAATTATAGTTCCTATTATGATGGCAGGCACAATGAATCTTCANTCGATGATTGAATTTCAATCTGGAACNGTCTGGGGTATTTTGCCGAATTGGATAATATTTAATAACCCCTTTAGTTTTTTAGCTTTTTTTATTTTTTTTATTAGCGCGGTTGCTGAAACTAATCGAACACCTTTTGATATTCCTGAAGCTGAATCTGAGCTTGTCGCTGGTTGGATGACTGAGTATTCTGGTTTTCGTTGGGCAGTATTCTTTCTAAGCGAGTATGCGAATATGTTCGTTGTCAGTGGCCTTGCAGCAGTAGGCTTTCTAGGGGGATGGCTGAGTCCGATCCCAGGGTTATTTAATTCACCAATATGGGGACTATTTTGGTTTACAGGAAAAATTATTTTCTTAATCTTTATTATGATGTGGTTTCGATGGACTTTTCCAAGACTTCGCGTGGATCAATTAATGCACGTGTGCTGGAAGGTCTTTATACCAATCGCAATGTTTAATATTTTTGGAGTAGGAATATGGAAATTAATTATAGGGTAAAAAATGTCTAAATACTTTTCAAATATGTACGATACAGTAAATACTCTATGGACAGGAATGCGAATTACTTTTCGACATATGATGAATATCAGAAAGGATAACGTTACGCTTCAATATCCTGAAGAACGTTGGCCTAGACCTGAACGAAATATTGGTTTTAATCATGAGGATTATAATGTGATTCGATCAAGGTTACATGTCGATATTGATGATTGTATTGGATGCTATAGATGCGAAAGGGTATGTCCAGTTGATTGTATTAAAATTGAAACAATTAAATCTGAAAGAGGAGAAGATATTCCTAAAGTTAAACATACTGGGGTTACATCTAATGGTACAAAAAAAGGATTTGTGGTAAATCGTTTTACTATAGATATGTCAGAATGTTGTTATTGTAACCTATGTACATATCCTTGTCCGGAAGAGTGTATTTTTATGGTTGGCGGACCTAACAGTTCTAAGCACCCTATAGATTATGAATTTTCTGAAGTAGATAGAAAAGATCTGATCTATGAATTTTCAAAAAAGTTGACTCCAAAGCAAAAAGATAGCTTGACCAAGGTAGATACCAAGGCTGAGGCTTAATGGCTGATTTTACTTTCTGGTTTATTGCTCTTTTAACTGTGGCTTCAGCTATGATGGTCGTCATGAGTAAAAGTTTGCTATATTCAGCATATTCTCTTTTAGTGACGTTTCTTGGGGTTACTGCATTGTATGTATTTTTATGGGCTGATTTTTTAGCCGTTGTGCAAGTAGTTGTTTATGTCGGCGGTATTCTTGTTTTGATTATCTTTGGGATTATGCTTACAAATAAAATATCCTCAGTAAATATTAGCCATACATCTGTTCAAAAAAGAATGGGAGCTGTTGTTGTCTTAGGTTTCATAGGTGTACTTGGATTTATGATTTATAATACCCCATGGATTCAGCTTGCAAATAGTGAACCCGCTGATACTACAAGATCAATCGGTAATCTTTTGATGATAGATTATCTTTTACCTTTTGAAGCAGCCTCTTTTTTATTGCTTGGCGCATTGATTGGAGCCACGACTCTTTCAAGGAAAGATGACTGATGGAAAGCTTAAGTAATTATCTATTAATCAGCTCCATTCTTTTCTCGCTGGGTCTTTTTGGTGTTGTTACACGTAGAAATGGCGTTGCGGTTCTAATGGGGGTAGAATTAATTCTAAATGCTGCAAATCTCAATTTTCTTGCATTTGCCAGATTCGGCGGAATGAATATGTCTGGGCATGTATATGCTTTATTTGTGATTGTACTTGCAGCGGCTGAGGCTGCTGTTGCATTAGCAATCATTATTAATATTTTTAATAATTTTAATACTATCAACATTGATGATGTAAGCGAGCTAAAACAATGATGACGGGTAGCTATATTACCAACGCTTGCCTACTAATTTTATTTCTTCCGTTAATCGCTTTCATTATAAATATCTTTTTTGGNAAACGACTTCCNAGGCANGGNGATTGGGTTTCTGTGGGCGCNATTCTTATAACNCTGTTATTGTCCNTATCTCTNTTTATNGGNATGCTTTCTAATTGGGATTACAAATTTTCCCATGAGGTNTATTTCTCCTGGATAGACCTGGGTGCTTTTAAAATTGATCTAGGGTTTTGGATTGATAANATAACTNTNGTTATGNTATTGGTTGTGTCTTTGATTTCAAGCATGACGCACATCTTTTCTTTAGAATATATGAAGGGCGATATACGCTATAACCGCTATTATGCGTACCTTGGGCTTTTTACATTCTCAATGAACGGTATTGTATTAGCAAATAATTTGATGTCTCTCTATATTTTTTGGGAATTGGTTGGGGTGAGCTCCTATTTATTGATTGGACATTGGTTTGAAAAACATTCTGCTGCTGATGCAAGTAAAAAAGCTTTCTTAACAAATCGGGTGGGTGATATTGGTTTTTTTATTGGCATCATGATTATGTTTACAGCTATTGGCTCTTTCAATTTTCAGCAGCTTTTTACTGGTGTATCTAATGAATTAATTTCTGGATCCCTACTAACCTTTGCCGGTCTAGGTTTGTTTATGGGTGCAGTGGGTAAATCATCGCAGTTTCCTCTACACATTTGGCTTCCTGATGCGATGGAAGGACCAACTCCAGTATCAGCTTTAATGCATGCAGCTACAATGGTTGCTGCTGGGGTTTATCTTACGGTTCGACTTTTTCCGCTATTTACCGTTGAGGCGTTAACAATAATTGCTTACGTTGGTGGATTTACTGCGATTTTTGCTGCCACAATAGCAATTACGCAAAATGATATAAAAAAGGTATTAGCATATTCAACAGTTAGTCAATTAGGCTATATGATATTAGCTGTTGGCGTGGGAAATTATGTTGCAGCGTTTTTTCATCTTTTAACCCATGCGATGTTCAAAGCATGTTTGTTTTATGGTTCAGGATCAGTTATTCATGCAATGCACCATTCTTTGCATGAGCTTCATGATCATGATACTGACCCTCAGGATATGAGAAACATGGGTGGGTTTAGATCAAAGATGCCAATTACTAGTTTAACAATGTCGATCGCAACTCTTGCAATTGCAGGTGTTCCATTATTTTCAGGCTTTTTATCAAAAGATGCAATACTTGCTGGAACCCTTTCCTATGTCCAGCACCATCCACAGCATTGGATTTTAGCCTTTTTTGGATTTGGCGCAGCAGCTATTACAGCCTTTTATATGTTTAGACTTATTTTTCTAACTTTCTATGGTGATCCTAAAATGCCAAAAGTTTTTGAAGGTATACATGAATCACCAAAAGTAATGACCTATCCATTAATTATTCTTGCAGCATTAAGCTTCTTTATTTTTTATACACTTCCATATTTTAATCCATTTTCAGATTACGGTTGGTTTACAAAGCTTATCAAAGCTACAAATTCTGCCGTACCGGGAAATCCCACCGCTAAGGAGATATATGACGGTGTGCATCATGCCCATTATACAGCTATGGCTTTGTCATTGCTTGTTGCAGCTGTTGGCATTGGGCTTTCATTTACCATGTACTATAAACAGAAATTATCTGCAGAAAATTGGGCTAAAAGATTTGGGCCGTTTTACAATCTTTCATTGAACAAGTATTATTTTGATGAGAATTATAATAGATTTCTATATCAACCATTTCTAAAGCTCTGCAATGCTGTTGCCTATATCGATTGGGATCTATATGACAAATATTTTATCAACGGTTTTGGATATGTTACAAAAATTTTATCAAGAATTACAGGACGACTTGATTTTGATGGGCTTGATCAAACATTAGTTGATGGTATTGGTAGAACAGCGCACGGTGCTGGTAAAAATTTAAAGACGCTACAAACAGGTCGATTGCAAAACTACATGTTATTTGCTTTAATTGGTGTTATCATAATTTTGGTTATTCAAACAACCTAGAGATTTTATAAAGGAAAAGATATGGATCATATACTCAGTTGGATCATTTGGCTTCCTATCATAGGAATGGGCATTATTACATTAATTCCTAGAGATAGATCAAACCTGATAAAACAAACTGCAGCCTTAGTATCTGGCATTCAATTGCTTCTGGCTATTTATTTATGGAGCATTTTTGATTCTAGCAATGGCAATCTTCAGTTTATGGAAAGGGCAGAATGGATACCATCATTTAATATTACTTATATCTTGGGTGTAGATGGATTAAGCCTACCAATGGTATTTTTGATGGCTCTGATTGGGTTCATAGGTATTTTTGTAAGCTGGAACATTACTAATGCTGTAAAGGGATATTTCTCTCTTTTTTTACTTTTGAATACTGGAGTGATGGGTGTCTTTTTAGCTTTGGATTTTTTCCTTTTTTATATTTTTTGGGAAGTAATGCTTTTGCCAATGTATTTCCTTATTGGCATGTGGGGCGGTCCACAGCGTGAATATGCAGCCATTAAATTTTTTATCTATACTTTAGCGGGTTCGGTTTTAATGCTCATCGCAATTTTGGCACTATACTTTACCTGTGGAAATACTTTTGATATGCTTTTATTAATGGAAAGAGCGCCTATCGCATTAAATGGAATGCTTTGGTGGGGAATGAGTGCAATTAAAGTAATTTGGGTTTTATTATTCATTGGCTTTGCGATCAAAGTTCCAGTGTTTCCTTTTCATACATGGCTACCCTTGGCGCATGTTGAAGCGCCAACAGCGATTTCTGTTATTCTTGCAGGTGTATTATTAAAGCTAGGTGTCTATGGAATGTTAAGAATCAACTATACGATGTTGCCTGATGGTGTATTTTGGTTTGCTGGAGCGCTTGCTGTTTTGGGTTTAATTAATGTGATTTGGGGAGCAATGTGCGCTCTTGCACAAAAAGATTTAAAAAAGCTAGTAGCCTATTCTTCCGTTAATCATATGGGTTATACTTTACTTGGTATGGCAGCCGTAATTGCAGCTGCAGAGATGAATGGAGGCAATCTCATTAGCGCGCAAGCAGGGCTAGGAGGTGCCGTTTTTCAAATGTTTAATCATGGAACGATTTCTGCCATGTTATTTATCCTTGTTGGTGTAATCTATGATAGAGCCCATCATAGAGATATTGAAGGATTTGGTGGTCTTGCAACACAAATGCCAATCTATACTGCTTTTGTTGCTATTGCTTTTTTTGCTGGACTAGGGCTACCTGGCTTTAGTGGTTTTGTAAGCGAAGCGATGATATTTATTGGAGCATTTCCNGTGTTTAAAGCGATAGTGATTATGTCAACCTTGGGTATTCTTCTCAATGCGGCATATTTCTTATGGGCATTTCAAAGAATGTTTTTTGGACCTGCTAATGAAAAATATAATGATATTCCTGAAATAAATAGAAGAGAGGTGCTTACCTTGCTTCCTTTAGCAGTTATAACTCTGATTTTAGGGGTGTACCCTAGACCCTTCCTGGATCTAGTGGCTGCAACATTAAATGTATTAATTGATTCGGTAGTTTCATTCGGCGGACTTGCTTCGGCAATGTAAAAGGTAGTAGATGAATAATTTAAATAGTTTAGNATTCTTTTGGCCTGAACTTATATTGAGCGTCACTATACTCGCTGCTGTAGTTGCAGATCTATTTTATCAAAAAAAAGACTCTCATAAGGTAGCGTATTGGTCCATTGGTGGATTAATACTAGCCTATATTGCTATTAGACTTCAGAGCACAGTACCAGTGAGTCTCTTTATGGATACTGTNGCCTCAGATCCATTTTCTCAATTTTTTAAAATATTGATTTTACTCTCAACTGTTATTGTTATGTTGATTAGTTTTATTTCTGGNGAGCTTAAAGAATATAGGTTAGGTGAATATTTCAGNATTATGACCATTATGACACTTGGCTTATTCCTAATGTCGTCATCTATTGATATGCTAATGGTATATTTATCAATTGAAATTGTTTCAATTATGTCTTTTTTTCTTGCTGGTTATCTCAAAAGAANNTCTTCAAGCAANGAAGCNTCTCTAAAATATGTCATTTATGGNGCTTTTTCNTCCGGNATTATGCTTTATGGTTTTAGTTTATTATTTGGCCTCACTGGATCAACAAATTTTTTCGAAATGCAATCTGCGATTGCAGCTCTAGGGCCAGAATCAAATTTAGCCCTAGTGCTTGCAACAGTTTTCATTCTTGTTGGTTTTGGTTATAAAATTTCAGCGGTTCCNTTTCATTTTTGGACCCCTGATGTGTATGAAGGTTCCCCAACAACAATTACAGCATATCTTTCAGTAGCTCCAAAAGCTGCGGGTTTTGCATTATTAATTCGTTTTTTTAATCAAATTTTTGGCAATATGTCTGAAGGGATGACAAGTTCTTGGTCTGCAGTGAATGGTCTTCCATGGCCTGAATTAATTGCAATTCTATCTGCCGCTACAATGACCCTTGGAAATCTTGTAGCAATTCAGCAAAATAATGTAAAAAGGATGTTAGCGTATTCNAGTATTGCGCACGCTGGTTATATGATGATGGCGCTACCTATAATGTCAAANACATCAATTGAAGGTATAATGATGTATTTGATCATGTATTTATTCATGAATCTTGGCGCTTTTTTTGTTGTGATATATGTNAANGATCANATNGGTGGTGAGGANTTTAGTCATTTTGATGGCCTTGGCTGGAGGATGCCAATTGTTGGTATCGCGATGACTTTATTCATGGTTGCNCTTACCGGATTACCTCCAACCGCAGGATTCATAGGAAAGTTCTATATTTTTGCGGCTGTGATAGAAGCCGGTTCTAAGTTTTACTGGCTAGCTTTTGTTGGCGCANTTAATAGNGTTGTATCGCTGTATTATTATATACGCGTTGTAAAGCATATGTATTTATCAGGAGAGCGTAGTGATGAATTGGTTAATCCTTCATCAAAGCTTGCCTTAGTTATTTTATTAGTTTTAGCAATCCCAAGTTTTGTTTTTGGGTGGTATTTTAGCCCTGTTGCTGAATGGATTTCTAGGTCGACGATCATGTTTCAGGGTATGTAAACTGTTGAGGGGTGACTATAATTGGCTGATATAAATATTTTTAAAGGTCATGATATTCAGATTTCAGGACAGCCTGATGATGTAGTTATTAAGAGCGAATCGTTAGATTCTGTTGCAATCAAGCCTTATCAATTTAATGGAATAAAACCCAAACTTTTAGTTAAAGAGGGTGATTCTGTTAAGATTGGTTCTCCGCTCTTTAAATGTAAATCTAATGAACAAATTTCCTTTCCTTCCCCAGGTGGCGGTAAAATTAAAAAAATTGAATATGGCGAAAGAAGGCGAATTGAAAAAATAGTTATAAAACTATCTGAAAAAGAAGAATTGTGCAGTACTGATTCATATAAGTTAGATGAGATAGATTCATTAAGTACAGAATCAGTTCTATCTGCAATGATTGATAATTGTTTATTTCCATTTATTCGTCAAAGGCCATTCAACAAAATTGCCGATCCGCAAAAAACTCCTCGTGATATTTTCGTATCGGGATGGAATACGGCCCCTTTATCAGTTAACCTTGATTTAGCTCTTCGAGGTCGTCGAACACAATTTCAAGCTGGTATAAAAATTCTTGATAAATTGACAAATGGGCGCGTTCACCTTTCGCATAACGAAAATACAGTTTCAGATTCATTATTAAATCTTGAAAATGTTGTTACTCACAGCGTTTCAGGTCCTCATCCAGCTGGGAATGTTGGTATTCAAATTCATCACATATCTCCCCTTGGGTCCAATGATCATGTTTGGGTGGTTAATGCCCAAGATGTTGCTCGTATTGGAAGTTTTTTTCTTACGGGTGAATTAGATACGACATTGTATATCTCAATTGGCGGACCAAGCGTTACTCAGCCAACACATATTAAATCAAGAATAGGCGCACATCTTAAACCGTTATTGGGTGATAAACTTAAAGAAGGTGAAAATCGAATCATTTCTGGAGATGTGCTAACAGGCAATAAAGTAGATAGAGAAAATTACTTAAATTTCTACGATTCAAGTATTTCAGTCATCCCTGAAGGAGGAAAGCGTGAATTTTTGGGAATGCTAAGGCCAGGCTCCGCTTCTTCAAGGTATAGCCTAACCAATGCATTTCTAGGTTCAATNGCTGGGGGNTATAATTTTAATACCCTGAAGAATGGTAGTGAGCGATATATGGTACCAATTAATTCATGGGAAGATGTTCTGCCAATGGATATTTTGCCCAATCCTCTCTACAGGGCTATCTTGGTAGAAGATATCGAGGAAATGGAGCAACTTGGTATTTTTGAATGCGATGAAGAAGATTTTGCATTGTGCAGCTTTGCTTGTCCAAGCAAGATTGATCTTGGAAAAGCAATAAGAGATGGGTTAAATCTAATAGAGAGCGAATCTTAAATGTTGAATTTTCTTCAAAATATATTAGATAAATCAAAACCCCATTTCGAGAAGGGTGGGAGATTTGAAAGACTTTACCCAATTTTTGAAGCCACAGATACAATCCTTTTTTCAACGGATGAAACGACAGAATCAGGTCCGCATATTCGAGACAGTATTGATACAAAGCGAATAATGATTCTAGTTGTTATTTCATTACTTCCTTTGTATTTATTTGGTGCGATTAATATTGGTTATCAAAATGCAATCGCATTAGATATNGAAAGGTCTNGTTGGCAGAATTTNTGGTTTGGTTTTGGAAAGATATTTCCAATANTTGCAGTAACTTTTGCTTCAGGCGCGTTCTGGGAACTNCTTTTTGCTGTTGTTAGAAAACACCCTGTAAGCGAAGGNTTTTTAGTCACATGCGCCCTGATTCCTTTAACTATGCCCCCCAATATTCCTCTNTGGCAGATTGCTATTGCAACAACTTTTGGNATAGTNATAGGTAAAGAAATTTTTGGTGGTGTTGGNATGAATATCTTTAATCCCGCTTTGTTAGCACGAGTTTTTATTTTNTTTACTTACCCAACAAAGATTTCTGGAGATAAAGTTTGGGTTTTTGGACCTGATGGTTATTCTGGNGCAACTGCCNTAGCTGTACCTGCAAGCGAGCTCAATCANGATGCTTTATCAATGTTAAGTAATGTAACTCAATTTGATTTTTCTTGGTGGAATCTTTTTTCTGGCTGGGTACCTGGCTCAATCGGGGAAACCAATAAATTCTTGATTATTCTTGCTGCAATTTTTTTGATGTATATTAAGATAATTAATTGGCGCGTTATTTCNGGNGCAGTGGTAGGTCTTTTTTCAATGGCGATAGTAACGAATTTATTCTCNCCCTTTTCTACTAATACGATGTTTTCNATTCCTCCTCATTACCATTTAGTTATGGGTAGCTTTCTATTTGGAACAGTTTTCATGGCTACCGAACCGGTTACCGGTTGTCANACAAATCAAGGAAGATGGGTATATGGAATTTTATTTGGCTCATTAACAGTTATAATTCGTTCCGTTAATCCTGCTTACCCTGANGGCGTTATGCTTTCAATTTTATTTGTTAATGCATTTGCTGCCTTAATTGATTGGTTCGTTATTCAATCAAATATTAATCGGAGGAAAGCACGACATGCATAGCAATCGCTACACATTAATTTTTACCACCANGATAACNATGGTTCTTGCATTTATTTTATCATCTGTTTTTTCATCNCTTGATGATCTTACTCAAAAAAATATTCAAGCTGATATTAAAAAGAATATTTTGAGCTCACTTGGTTTTTCACCTTCAATTGAAGCTCCTTGGACCGTAGAAAATGTAGAAGAAATTTTTAATGAATCAATTGTATCGTTTGTTGTTAATAGCTCAGGTGAGGTTGTTCCAAATAAACTCCCTGAAGATATTGACCCTAAGTTAGAGGAAGGTCTTTTTCCTTTATATAAAAAAGTCGTTGATGGAAACACAGATGGCTTTGCAATTCCCATTTCTGGAAAAGGGCTGTGGGGAACAATGTATGGATACTTTGCTATCGAACCTGACGGCGCTACGGCTAAGGGAATTACTTTTTACAGGCACATTGAAACACCCGGACTAGGTGCGGAGGTTGATAAGCCATGGTTTCAGCAGAATTTTGTAGGTAAAAGATTTATTGACGATGATGGAAATCTTGTTGGAATTCAAACAGTCAAAGGGAAAGTAGATGAATCATCTGATGAAGCATATCATTTAGTTGATGGAATTACTGGAGCAACAATGACATCAAGAGGTCTAAATCAATTTTTACTTAAAGGTTTGCAGATCTATAATCCTTATTTTGATCAAATTAGAAAAGGAAATAAAGGCTAGTGGCGCTCTTAAGTAAACAGTCAAAGAAAGCTGTTGCTGATCCATTGATGAGCAATAATCCAATCAGTTTGCAGGTTTTAGGAATTTGTTCAGCACTTGCAGTTACTACAAAGTTAGATATTGCATTAGTAATGACATTAGCTGTTATCGCAGTCCTCTGTATTTCGAATACTGTAATATCGCTAATAAGAAACTTAATTCCATCAAAAGTAAGAATAATTGTGCAGTTATCAGTTATTGCGTCAATGGTAATTTTAACCGACCTTATTCTTCAAGCGTACATGTATGATATTAGTAAGCAGTTAAGTGTATTTGTATCATTAATTATTACAAATTGCATCATTATGGGTAGGGCAGAGGCTTTTGCAATGCAAAATGGACCATGGAAATCATTTTTAGATGGACTTGGTAATGGTTTAGGGTATGGCATCATTCTCATTGGTGTTGGTTTTTTTAGAGAACTATTAGGGAGCGGAACTTTATATGGATATCAAGTAATTCCAGAATTTATTTATGCTGCTGGTTATGAGAATATGGGCTTAATGGTTTTAAGTCCTGGAGCATTCATAATCCTTGGATTAATAGTCTGGGTACAAAAAATTGTAGGAAAAGTAGACCAGGAATAACTCTATGGAACATTATTTAAGTTTAATTACTAAAGCTGTTTTTGTAGAAAATATACTCTTAGCGTATTTTCTTGGAATGTGTTCTTTTTTGGCAGTTTCTAAAAAAGTTGATGCGTCTATTGGGCTTGGCTTTGCTGTAATATTTGTTTTAACAATTACAGCGCCGGTAAATTGGTTTATTTATGGTTATCTTCTAGGTGATGGCGCGTTAACCTGGCTTGGTTTTCCTGAAATAAATTTAAGTTTTTTAAAACCGATTGTGTTTATTGCTGTAATAGCTGCGATGGTTCAATTAGTAGAAATGGTAATTGATAGGTTTTCTCCATCATTATACCAAAGTCTAGGAATCTTTCTTCCATTAATTGCAGTGAATTGTTCAATATTGGGTGGATCTTTATTTCTAGTTGAGCGTAATTATACACTTATGGAATCTATTGTTTTCGGTTTTGGGTCAGGATTAGGATGGTTTTTGGCGATTGTTGCAATGGCATCCATACGCTATAGATTGCGTTATTCAAATGTCCCTTCTAAGTTAAGGGGTGTAGGAATAACAATGTTATTAACCGGTTTAATTTCAATTGCATTCATGTCATTTGGGGGAATTCAATTATGATTACTGCTTCAACAGTTTTAAGTGTAGCAATTTTCAGCGGGGTTATATTAATCCTAGTACTAATGTTAAATCTTGCAGAGTCCAAACTGCTTCCACAGGGAGATGTTAATTTAAATATTAATGGAGATGATGAAAAATCTATTCAAGTTCGACCTGGTTCAACGCTTCTTTCTGCGCTAGCAACTGAAAATATCTTTCTTCCTTCNGCNTGTGGTGGTGGAGGAACTTGCGCGCTATGTAAGTGTCAGGTAAATGAGGGTGGTGGAGAGATTCTCCCAACTGAAAAAGGNCATATAAATAGAACCGAAGCTAAAGATAACTGGCGTTTAGCATGCCAAGTAAAGATCAAAGAAGACATGAAAGTTCATGTTCCAGATGAAATCTTTAATATTCAAAAATGGGATTGCACTGTCCGATCAAATAANAATGTTGCGACCTTTATCAAAGAATTAGTTTTAGAACTTCCGAAAGGTGACAACTTAAATTTTACAGCTGGTGGATATATACAGATAGATATTCCTGAATACCATGATCTTAATTTTAAAAATTTTAATGTAGAAAAAGAATACCATGAAGACTGGGATAAATTTAAAATATGGGATGTAACTGCTAATAATGATGAAGATTGTTTTAGGGCCTATTCAATGGCAAATCATCCTGCTGAAGGAAATATTATTATGTTAAATGTAAGGATAGCTACACCACCCCCAGCATTATGGGATCAGGTTCCACCAGGAATTGCATCTTCTTATATATTTAATCTAAAAAAAGGTGACAAGGTCACTATTTCTGGACCATTTGGTGAATTCTTTGCAAAAGAAACCGATCGCGAGATGGTTTATCTGGGCGGGGGTGCAGGTATGGCGCCTATGAGAAGCCACTTATTTGATCTNCTTGAAACTAAGCAAACTAAACGTAAAATTACTTTTTTCTATGGNGCNAGNTCAGCAAAAGAAATGTTNTATCANGANGATTTTATTAAACTNGAAAAAGAANANCCNAACTTTAAATATATTGTNGGCTTATCGGAACCCATGCCTGAAGATAACTGGGAAGGACCAACTGGATTCATTCATAATGTTGCCTTAGATAGCTATCTCAANGATCATGATGATCCATCAGAAATTGAATACTATATGTGTGGACCNCCAATGATGATTGATGCTTGTGATAAAATGCTTTATGATTTAGGTGTTGAACGGGATATGATAGCATATGATAGCTTTGGTTAAAAAGTACTCACGATNCTTANCCTTTCAATCTAGGTTAAACTATGGCTTAATTATTTTCTTTGTATTTTTTGGNTGTNGTGNTCCAAAAAATTATATAGATATTACTGGTCCTGCAATGGGAACGTCNTATATTATTAGGCTTGTTCCTCAAAGAGGGGTTANAATTGAACCAAANCAAGCCAAANNTCAGATCGACTCAGTTTTANAAGNAATAAATGATCAAATGTCAACCTATGTGGTTAATAGTGAAATTTCGCTTTTCAATAAAGCATCTACTAATTCCGCAATTATTATTTCACCTCAATTTAAACATGTGATTAATCGCTCAATGCATTGGTCTGAGCTTTCAAATGGAGCATTCGATATTTCNTCNCNTCCNNTAACNTTGNTATGGAGAAAAGGTAAAGCTGATCGGGAATATGAAGAGACATGGGAACCTCCAACCGATTTAGAAATTACACTTACTAAGGAAAATGTTGGCTANAAGAATATAAAACTGGTCCAAAACTCTTTAATTAAGCCATACAAAGGGCAGCAGCTTGATGTGAATGCNATTGCTAAAGGTTGGGGTGTAGATAGATTATTTNATTTAATCAAATCTTACGGATATAAAAATTTTATGGTGGAAATTGGNGGTGAAATTAGAATAGCAGGAAAGAATAATAGAGGCGAAGCATGGAAGATTGGTATTGANATCCCTGAGCCAAATTTTAAGCCAGGTGAAAAAATTTTTGCAATNGTTCCTNTAACAAATAAAGCTATGGCAACCTCNGGAAATTATAGAAATTTTTATNAATTCAATTCATCAAANTATTCNCATATAATAGACCCAAGATCNGGCTANGCGATTGATTCAAANATTTCATCAGTAACAGTNATTTCAGAAAATTGTATGGATGCAGATGCTTTAGCTACAGCNTTAAATGTGATGTCTNTAGANNTTGGAATGAAACTNGTTGAATCAATNGATGAGGNNGAGGCCTACTGGATTATTAATGAGGGTGGAAAATTTCAATCATTTCAATCNTCTGGAATGAAAGTNANNNTACAATANTAGAAGNTNATTCAANNCATTTTTTTANTTAATCAATNNTTGATTNNGGTTTTTGAGAAGGNTCATCGCANTTNCCGCCATCNAGACANANNCAATTTTCTNCTACACCACCGCAAGANCCCTGNAANGGTTTATTATTGAAAACAATNCCNATNGACATACCAGCAATTGCTAGNCCTATNACAATGATTGTTAGTATNAATTCCATAATCAAATTTAGCTCAATAAATTGATATANTTTTANATCAATAATTAGGAAGAATAGNCANANAATAATTAAGTTNNTTNTATTNATTAANCAAAGAAATCAAATAATAATATGAAATTAATAACTNNAATNATTTTACTTATNAGTACNCTTACNGCGGGTTCAGCTGGCGCACCNCATTTNGAAGGGGGAGATCTNTCAATNCTTTGGGTNNTNCCTTTCGNTGGCATCCTTCTTTCAATTGCTNTATTNCCTTTAGTCGCTTCNGATTTNTGGCACCATAATTTTGGTAAAATATCNGCATTTTGGGCTACATTATTTATTTTACCTTTTATGNTCTCACAGGGNTGGCAAATTNCTTTATACGAGGTTCTACATGTAGGATTGCTTGAATATATNCCCTTNATCATTTTATTNTTNGCNTTATTNACTATTTCCGGAGGGGTTCAATTAACTGGATCTTTGGTAGGNACNCCAATNATCAATACTGCAATNATANTNGTCGGNACTCTTNTAGCGAGCTGGATGGGAACTACAGGGGCAGCTATGTTNCTTATTAGNCCCCTTTTANGAGCAAATAAGGANAGAAAATACAAAGTTCATATTGTAGTATTTTTCATCTTTTTGGTAGCAAANATAGGNGGATCNCTAACNCCATTAGGAGANCCNCCNTTATTTTTAGGCTTCNTNAAAGGTGTCGATTTCTTTTGGACTACTAAGGCGATGTTTTTACCCATGTTATTTATGGTTATATCGCTTCTAATAATTTTTTATATCTATGATACTATTCAATTCAAAAAAGAAGACCCTTTGCCGCAATTATCTAGCAAGGAAAAGATTGGGATCAAAGGATCGTTTAATCTATTATTAATTTTTGGTGTGGTATGTTCAGTATTATTGAGTGGTTTCTGGAAGCCACATATTGAGTTTACAATATATCATGTACATGTAGAGCTTCAAAATATTATTAGAGATATTTTATTACTACTTCTAGCCTACGCTAGTTGGAAATACACTACAACTAAAATTAGAGAAGCAAATGAATACACGTGGTTTCCTATTCAAGAAGTTGCAAAGCTTTTTGCTGGAATATTTATTACGATAATTCCAGCGATTGCAATTCTTAAAGCAGGTACCAAGGGTGCATTAAAAGGTATTATTAATTCTGTTCAAATAAAAACCCCGAAGATGGAAGATGGCGTACAAGTTATAGTTGATGGTGTTAAACAATATGATATTGAGCATATTAATTATATGTATTTTTGGATAACGGGAATATTGTCAAGCTTTCTTGATAATGCCCCCACCTATTTAGTGTTTTTTAATGCCGCTGGTGGAAATGCAGATATGCTTATGGGCGATCTATCACAAACATTACTGGCGATCTCTGCTGGAGCAGTATTCATGGGTGCAAATACATATATTGGAAACGCTCCAAACTTTATGGTTAAATCTATTGCAGAATCTTCTGGTGTAGAGATGCCATCATTTTTTGGATTTTTTCTATATTCTTTAATTATTCTTTTCCCTCTATTTAGTATAGTCAGTTTTCTATTTTTTTAGTATGAGAATTTCTAAGGTAACAACTAAATCTGGAGATAAAGGCAAGACTAGCCTAGGCAATGGGGATAGGGTATCTAAATCCAATGCATTTATAAACCTCTTAGGTGATATTGACGAACTTAATTCTCATATTGGTAGCGCTGTATCTGCTTGTAAATCAACTCAAGTTTCTGATGATTTACAGTTAATTCAGCAAGACTTATTTAATTTAGGTGGAGAGGTATCAATGCCAAATTCAGGAACAATATTAATCAATGAAAGCAGAATCGCTTTTCTTGAAGAAAAAATTGATGAATTGAATCAAAGCCTTAAACCTTTAAAAGAGTTTATATTACCCGGCGGTGATGAATTTTGTTCGCGTATTCATATTTCAAGGTCAGTTTGTCGTCGAGCAGAAAGATCTTGTGTTAAAATTATTGATAAAATAAAAGAAAAAAATATTTGGCTTCCTTATTTAAATCGACTAAGTGACTATTTATTTGTTCTTGCGCGTTATATTTCCTCTGAGCGGGGCTCTGAAGAAATATTGTGGGATAGGGAACTATAATTCCTTCATTCCATAGTATTAATTAATAAAAATTTCATAAATTCTAGGTCTGAAAAAAATTATGTTAGACTGGAAAAAATTAAATAAAAAAATTCTTAGCGCAAATCAAATTGTGCTTTCTACCCACCAAAACCCTGATGGCGATGGATTAGGTAGCGCATCTGCAATGTATTATTATATTAATAATTTGGGCAAAGAATGCAAAATTATTCATATTTCTGATTTTCCAAATCAGTTCGATTTTTTAAATCAAAGCAATATTATAGAAACATATAATTATGAGAATCATGCTGATTGGCTATCAAATGTTGATTTAGCGTTAATCTTTGATGTTGGAGACTATAATCGACTTGGAATCTTAGGGGAAGAATTAAATAAAAATAGTATTTACACCATTAATATCGATCATCATCCTGATTTGAACGATAAGCGCTTTAATGATAATTATATTAATATTGATGCTGCTGCTACAGGTGAGATGGTTTATGATTTTTTAATTGAAAATAATATTAATTTGAATCAATCTATTGCTCAAGGTATTTATACCGCTGTAATGACTGATACAGGATCTTTTAGGCATAATAATACGAATCAAAAGAGCCATAAAATTGCCATGCATTGCATTGATTATGGAATTAATAATTCAAAAATCTACCAATCAATTTATGAGAATAGATCAAAAGAGCAAGTTGCTTTATTAGCCAAAGTAATTGATAATTTAAAATATGATAAAGAAGGTGAAATTGCTTCATTTATAATTTCAAATGAAATGTTAAAAAATTGCGGTGCTACCCATCGAGATGTAGATGGTTTCACTGATTTCGTTAGAACTATTGAGGGGGTGGAGATTGCAATTATGATATATGAAAACGAATTGAATAATTGCAGAGTTAATTTCCGATCCAAAGGAAATTATATTATTAATAATATTGCTAAGTCACTCGGTGGGGGTGGTCATAAATTTGCAGCTGGAGCAGTGACAAACGGTTCCCCTGAAATAGTATTGCAAAAAGTATTGGATATAACATTCAACGAATTAGCTAAACAAACTCAAATGAAAAACTAATGAAAATATTATTAGCAAAAAATGCAGGTTACTGTTTTGGTGTACGCGATGCTGTTGATATGGCTTATGATACAGCAAAAGAGCATGGTGATGTATATATGCTAGGTCACATCGTTCATAATGAAAATGTTGTAAATGATCTGGATAAAGCAGGTGCTAAAGTAGTTGAGTCATTGGATAAAGTGCCTGATGGTAGACCAGTTTTGCTTCGTGCACATGGTACACATGTTGATGTATGGAAAGAAGCTAAGCAAAAAAATATGAATATTGTGGATGCTACATGTCCCCTGGTAAGAGATATTCATGACGAGATTAAACAGCTTGAATCAGATGGAAGAAAAATAATAATCATAGGCGACCATGGACATGATGAAGTAGTTGGAATTGCAAGTCAAGTTAAAGAACCTATGATTGTGGCTACTCCTGATGAAGCGATTAGACTTAGGAAGACTAAGCGCGCTGGCGTTGTTAGTCAATCCACGCAAACAATTGAGAATGTACAAGAAATAGTTAATATTCTTATGAATAAGGTTGTTGATCTACGATTTATAAATACAATTTGTTTTCCAACAAAAAGAAACCAAGAGCAAATAAAAGAACTATCTGAGAAATGCGATGTTATGTTTGTTATAGGTTCTTTTACGAGTGCTAATTCAAAACGATTAACAGATCTGTCAAAAGAAAGAAATAAGAGATCATATCAAGTCACATGTGCCTTGGATATTAATGAAAAATGGCTTGAGGATTGTAATGTAGTTGGAATATCTGCTGGAGCGAGTACCCCAGATAATATAATTGAAGAAGTTCTTGAAAGAATTAAAGAAATTGGAAATGTCCAAGAGGAGGAGATTTATGCCTAAGAAGGGATCTTTTGAAGTAAAAGTTGGCCTTGCTGAGATGTTAAAAGGTGGAGTAATTATGGATGTGATGAATGCTAAACAAGCAAAGCAAGCAGAGCAAGCTGGAGCTGTTGCAGTGATGGCTTTGGAAAGGATACCTGCTTTAATCAGAAAAGAAGGCGGAATTGCAAGGGCAAGCGACCCTCAAATGATTAAAGAAATTCAAGAATCAGTCACAATCCCAGTTATGGCTAAGGTTCGTATTGGACATTTTGCAGAAGACCAAATCCTTGAAGCTCTTGAAGTTGATTTTGTTGATGAAAGTGAAGTTTTAACGCCAGCGGATGAACATAATCATATCTGGAAACATGATTTTAAAGTACCATTTGTTTGTGGCTGCAAGGATTTAGGTGAAGCATTGAGGAGAATTGGCGAAGGAGCAGTGATGATAAGAACCAAAGGCGAACCTGGTAGTGGAAATATTGTTGAAGCTGTTAGACATATGCGTAAAGTTCAGTCTGAAATCAAAAAATTAACAGTTATGGATCAGGATCAGCTAATGGCAGCTGCAAAAAATTTAGGAGCTCCATTTTCGTTAGTTCAACAAGTAGCTAAGCTCGGGAAACTCCCTGTTCCTAATTTTGCAGCTGGAGGCATTGCTACACCGGCTGATGCATCTTTAATGATGCAGCTTGGCGCTGAAACTGTTTTTGTAGGATCAGGAATTTTCATGAGCGATGACCCAGTACCAAGAGGAAAAGCAATCGTAGATGCAGTAACATATTATAATGATGCTGATAAGCTGGCTGACATTTCTACAGGATTGAAGTCCGCAATGAAAGGTGTAGATATGTCTGAAATTCCTGAAGGAGAAAGAATGCAGGATAGAGGTTGGTAGATATCAATGATTGGTGTATTGGCATTACAGGGTGACTATGAAAAGCATACAAGAATATTAAAAGAAATTAATATTTCATTTATGGAAATTAGATATCCGGATCAATTAAACAACATTGATGGATTAATTATTCCAGGTGGAGAATCAACAACAATGAACGATTTAATGTTAAGGGTTAATTTTCACAAACCCATAATAAAGTTTTCTCAACACAAGCCAATTATGGGTACTTGTGCAGGTTTAATTATGATGAGCAAGTCTATTCAAAATAATGAACACATAAAACCTTTAGGTATTTTGGATATTGAGGTAAATCGTAATGCTTATGGTCGCCAATTAAACTCTTTTATGGATATTGTCAATATTGAGATAGAAGATCAAATTCATCAAGCCGAAGTATTGTTTATTAGAGCTCCTAAAATTAATAAAATTGGTAATTCTGTAAATATCATTAGTAAATACCAAAATGAAATTGTAGCTGTGAAATCAGGGATACACTTTGGATTTACCTTTCATCCAGAATTAAATGAAATAACTTTTTTACATCATCACATTTTTTCAAATAAAACAAAATACCACAAAGAAAATAATGCAGCTTAAAATTTTACCAAAAATGAAATCACCTGATGATTTACGCAAACTAGATAGTGAGCAGCTAATCCAATTAGCAGACGAGCTAAGACATTTTACTATTGAAACAGTTACAGAGATAGGAGGGCATCTTGCTCCTACATTAGGTGTAATTGAATTAACGATTGCGCTACACAAAGTTTTTAACACCCCTAAAGATAAAATCATTTGGGATGTTGGCCATCAAGGCTATGCCCACAAGATACTAACCGGAAGATTAGATAAATTCAATACAATTCGAAGAATGGGCGGTCTTAGTGGTTTTTTAAAGATAAGTGAAAGCGAGTACGATACTTTTGGAGCAGGTCATGCTTCAACATCTATTTCTGCAGCAACCGGAATTGCTGAAGCTCGAAAACACAATAATAAAGATTTTAGAGTAGTTTCTGTAATTGGAGACGGTTCAATGACGGGAGGATTGGCTTTTGAAGCGATGAACAATGCTGGACATTTAAAAACACCCATGCTTGTCATTTTGAATGATAATGAGATGTCGATCAGTCCAAATGTTGGTGCATTAAATACCTATCTAACTAAAATAGTGACAAATCCAGTTTACAATCAAATAAGGAATGAAATTTGGGACATAGCTGGTAAAATTACTTTTGGTAAAAAATCCATTCAAAATTTTTTACGTAGAGTCGAAGAAAGTTTAAAATCCTTTTTAGTCCCCGGAATGCTCTTTGAAGAGCTTGGGTTTAGATATTTTGGCCCAATAGATGGTCANAATCTACCAGAACTAATATCAACNTTAGATCGAATAAAGGACTTAAAAACACCCGNNTTGCTCCATATCCTTACAAAAAAAGGCAANGGGATGGTTTCAACCNATACANAAAATAATGANTACTATTTAGANGCTGTTAANTTCCATGCNGTTAAGCCTAATGGTAAGATAAAGAGCGANATAGNAAATAAAAATCCTNCCNCTATTAAAGCCCCTATTTTTCAAGATGTNTTTGGTTCCATCGTTTGTGAGATTGCACGAAANAGAAAAGATACTGTNTGNATTACAGCNGCNATGCGAGAAGGAACNGGTCTAGTNCCTTATGCTAAAGAATTTAAAGATAGATATTATGACGTAGGTATTGCNGAAGGNCATGGTGTNACTTTTGCTGCAGGNCTTGCTACACAAAATGTTCGTCCTATTGTTGCTATTTATTCCACTTTTCTNCAAAGAGCATATGATCANATCNTCCATGANGCTGCGATACAGCATTTACCAGTCGTNTTTTGCATGGATCGATCTGGAATNGCAGGTGANGATGGGCCAACCCATCANGGAGCATTGGATATTGCATATCTGAAATGTATACAAGGCATGATNGTAACAGCTCCAAAAGATGGAAACGAGCTNAGNCATTTGCTCTATACTGCTTTGGATTATANCGATGGACCTTTTTCAATTCGNTATCCAAAAGCATCNTCTGAAAGTTTTGATGAAAAAGGGCAAGCAGAACTACTACCTATTGGAAGCTGGGAAGNNTGTCGTAAATCAGATGGCAACACAGTCATATTAGCAGTTGGTCCACAGGTATTTGATGGAATTAGGGCAGCAGAAAACCTATCTCNNAAAGGAATAGAGTGCGAGGTGGTTAATTGTAGGTTTATTAAGCCAATGGATANAGGTTATTTGCAGTCAATCTCTAATCGGTTTGATCAAGTTATNATTATTGAAGAGGGNGTCAAAACTGGTAGCTTNGGAGAAAGTGTAGCNGCNTGGCTCGCAACGAAAAGATACAAAGGAATAATAAAAACTATTTCACTTCCTGATGAATTTGTTGAGCATGGCCCCAGAGATTTACTGCTTGAAAAATGGGGTATAAATCAGAAGGGTATTGAAGAGGTTATTTTAAACGAAAATAAATCTGTGAAATTACAATATTGATCGAATGAGCTCCCTTTTTCTTGTAATTATTGGTTTCTCAACTTTTTTCATTGGTTACAAGATATATTCAAGATATTTAGCGATTAATCTTTTTGANATAAACGATCANTCAGTAAATCTTCCATCNAANGATATGCAGGATGGNCTTGATTATTATCCAACAAAAAAACATATTTTATTTGGCCATCATTTTACNTCTATCGCTGGTGCTGCNCCTATTATTGGACCGTGCGTAGCAGCTTANTGGGGCTGGCTACCTGCTCTAGTNTGGATTTTATTTGGAACTATATTNATGGGTGCAGTTCATGATTTTGGTTCACTTGTAACTAGCGNTANAGAAAAAGGTCGCAGCATTGCTGATATTGCATCATTTNCAATTAGTAAACGCGCCAGAATGATGTTTTTAATCTTTGTTTTATTTTTGGTTTGGCTAGTNTTAGCTGTTTTTGCCATGGCTATTGCTGATTTATTTGTTTCCGTTCCTACTTCAGTTATACCTATTAATATCCAAATAATAATTGCCCTTGCAATGGGGGTGCTTTTAAATAAAAAAAATATGAACGGTTTAGTTCTATCAATTATATCAGTGATATTTTTATATTTTTTTATATGGGTAGGNTCAAANAANCCTATCAGCNTAAGNAGNTCTCTTTCAANGGTTGAATTAAAAAATATATGGATAATTCTATTATTNCTATATTCTGCTATAGCAAGNCTTCTTCCAGTTTGGGTNCTTTTGCAGCCTAGAGATTATATTAATAGTCATCAATTATTTATAGGTCTTGCNTTGTTATTTTTAGGTATTTTTGTAGCCCAGCCCGAGGTAACAGCTCCAGCAATTCGTTCTTTTTCAGAACCTAATACTCCAAGCTTATTTCCGCTGTTATTTGTGACAATTGCTTGCGGNGCAATCAGNGGATTTCATGGTTTAGTAGCCTCTGGAACTTCATCCAAGCAATTAGAATATTTACCTGATTCTCGAATGGTAGGATATGGCGGAATGATTGGAGAAGGAACATTNGCTCTNGTTTCAACAATAGCTGCTGTAGCAGGAATTTCTCTAGTAGGTCAAGCCCACNTGCCNTCTGTTGGTTTTGTTNCTGACCTTGATTGGTCTNCNTANTACGATTCATGGGAACATGCTAGNCAAAATAAAGCCGCAGCCTTTGTTCTAGGNGGAGGTGCATTGCTTAAATCATTGGGAATACCAGAATCTTTTGCAAATACACTAATGGCTGTGCTTGTCATCTCATTTGCAGCAACGACCTTAGATACCGCGACAAGAATTCAAAGATTCATTTTAAATGAATTTGGAAAAGCCTCTAAAATACATTTTCTTTCAAATAGATTTCTTGCCACGATTGTTGCGGTAGTTCCTGCAATGATGATGGCTTTTTGGAATATAACTGATCCCTATTCAGGNGAGGCAAGGCAAGCNGGATGGGTTTTATGGCCTATTTTTGGGGCAAGNAATCAAATGNTAGCAGCGCTAACATTAATGGTTNTAACCATATATTACTGGCAAAAAAGAAAANCTATNCTTCCTCTTTTTATACCAATGATCATTGTTATGTTTATTGCATTATCNGCNCTAGTTGTNAANGCGCTCANNTTTTTTGGNAATAATAANATTTTATTTTTTCTTACACTGATGCTTATNGCATTAATTCTATGGATGNTGTATGAAGGAATAAATAAAATAATTCAATTAAGGAATAATTAGCATAAATTATNAATTAATATGTCCAAGAAAAAAAAATCCTATCAAAAAGCAAAGCAATCTTGGAAAGAGAGCTTTGATAACTCAATATCAAGAAATTATAACTTTGATACACTCAGTGGAAAAAAATTAGACCCCCTTTATTTTCCTGAAAAACCTAGCGAAGATTATTTAGATCAACTAGGCTTTCCAGGTCAGTTTCCATTTACTAGAGGGGTTCATTCAAGCATGTACCGTGGAAAANTATGGACGAANAGACAGTTTTCNGGATTTGGTACAGCAAAGGAGACAAATAANCGCTACCATTCACTTTTAGAAAAAGGCCAAACAGGCCTTTCTGTTGCNTATGATATGCCAACATTAATGGGNTATGATCCTGATCATCCTTGGTCNGAGGGNGANGTTGGAAAGTGCGGTGTTTCTGTAGCNTCGATAGATGATATGGANNATNTATTCAAAGGTATTAATCTTGGAGAAATTTCCGTTTCACAAACNATTAATGNACCAGCAATAATTTTGTTAGCCTTCTATATCGCNACNGCTGAAAAACAAGGCGTTGATATCAAACGGCTTCGAGGTACTCTTCAAAATGATATTTTAAAAGAATTTATTGCCCAAAAAGANTGGATATTNCCACCAGANCCTTCAATGANATTAATTACTGATATGATAGANTANTGNACNGATAANATGCCAAANTATAATACCATATCAATATCTGGTTATCATATTAGAGAAGCTGGNTCAACAGCAGCGCAAGAATTAGCGTTTACATTNGCNGATGNNTTTACCTATGTTGAGTANGCACTTAAAGCTGGNNTAAATATCGATTCTTTTGCTCCGAGANTATCNTTNTTTTTNAATTCNCATCTTGACTTTTTTGAAGAAATAGCCAAATTCCGNGCAGCGCGAAGAATCTGGGCCAAACGTATGAAAAATCATTATGCCGCAAAGGACCCCCAATCATGGAAATTAAGATTTCATGCTCAAACTGCAGGCTGCTCATTAACCGCACAGCAGCCTGAAAATAATATTGCCCGAACTGCATTTCAG
Organism: Fidelibacterota bacterium; assembly: GCA_002712245.1. GTDB lineage: Bacteria > Fidelibacterota > Marinisomatia > Marinisomatales > TCS55 > TMED108. The sequence goes on from PASZ01000021.1 coordinate 60,102, forward strand.
GGTTTAGCAGCGGTTCTTGGTGGAACACAATCTTTGCATACTAATTCTATGGATGAGACACTAGCTTTGCCTTCTGAAAAAGCTGCTGAAATAGCACTTAGAACACAACAATTAATTGCTTTTGAAACAGGGGTCGCAAATGTTGCTGATCCATTAGGAGGCTCTTGGTTTATTGAAAATCTAACAGATGAACTAGAGGAAGAAGCTGAGAAATATTTTAAGGAAATTGACAATATGGGTGGGGTTATTCCAGCGATCGAAAAAGGGTATTTTCAATATGAGATATCTCGATCAGCTTCATCTCATCAGAAAAAAATAGATAATAAAGAACTAATACATGTTGGTGTAAACGAGTTTGAAAAAATCAATGAAGAGATCGAAATACCAATTTTAGAAATAGGACAAGAAGTAGAATCTTATCAAAAGAATAAAATAAGACAGTTGAGAAAAAATAGAAATGATGAAATCACCCAACAGGCACTTAAAAAAATACAAAAAGCATGTAAGAATGGAGACAATTTACTTCCATCGATTATTGCAGCTGCAAAAGCACATGCAACTATGGGTGAAATAGTAATAAAAATAAAAGATGAATTTGGTGAATGGAATGAAACTTCAGTGTTTTAAATTCGTTAGCATAAAACAGCTAATTATTTAAATAATGAATAATAAAATTTATAGTTTAATTACTGGTATTGTAGTAGTCATTTTATTTTGGATAGGATGGGTTTCGCTAAATCCTGCAGATAAAAAAGCCATGGCACAGTTCATTTCAGTTAAAGATTTGGTTGATGAAAATATTTCTAAACGTACCAAGCTTGGCGGACTTGTTAAAAATGGTTCAATAGAAATTTCTGAAGCAAATCAATTAGATTGTATTTTTATTTTGAAAGAAGGCGAGAATGAGTTGGCGGTTAATTATAATAAAACCCGACCTGACCTGTTTAAGGATGGCGCAGAAGTCATTGTAACAGGTGAATATCTCAATGGAGTTTTTTATGCCGATGAATTACAAACTAAATGCGCATCTCGCTATGAAGGCGACCTTAGAAACGAATCTAACTACAATCTTGAAGAAATAGATACATGACCCCTATCGCTGGCAGTGTAGCACTCAATCTAGCTTTTGGTTGCAGCATTTTATCAATAATTACATTATTCTTTTATAACCGCACAGCAGATCATAGGCTGTTTC
>PASZ01000022.1 GCA_002712245.1 Fidelibacterota bacterium
TCAACCGAATGGGTTGAATACCATAGGGATGAAATTAAAGAAAAGATGATTGTATATATCAATACAGATGGTACGGGCGTTGGTTACTTAAGTATGGGTGGTTCGCATTCCTTAGAAAAGTTTGTTAATGAAATAGTCCGTGAAGTTAAGGACCCAGTTCATGACGTTACCTTAGAAAGTAGGCTGCGTTCACGATTACGGCTTAGGGAATACAATGCGGCAGACTATAGAGATCAGAAAGAATCTGATCGCGATGATTTGAGACTATACCCAATGGGTTCGGGTTCTGACTATACCGCATTTCTGCATCACGCTGGGATACCCTCATTAAATATGGCTTTTGGAGGTGAAAGTGGCGGTGGGTCTTATCACTCACTATATGATACATATGATTTTTATAAACGTTTTAACGACAGCGATTTTAAATACGGTATTACGCTTGCAAAAGTAAATGGACGCCTGGTGCTACGATTATCTGAGGCAGATATTTTACCATTTAGATTTGTGAATATGGTTGATAATATCGGAAAATTTATCGATGATAATAAACAATTGGCTGAGGATATTAAAAAACACACACAATTAAGAAATAAATTATTGGATAAAAACGACTTTACAATTGCAAGTAACCCCAAAAAAATTTACACACCGCCAGATCGGCTTAAAGAGGTNCCAAGNTTTGATTTTAAGCCNCTNGAGGATGCNTTTGNNAGGTTAACNAATAGCGCATGGAATTANGAGAAAGCTTTATCNAATTANAAAAAAGGCTCACTTTCCGCTGAAAAAAAATCAGAATTAAATGATTTATTGAAAGANGTTGANCANGCNTTTANTAGTGAAAAAGGTTTACCGCGNAGAGATTGGTTTAAAAATATGATTTACGCCCCAGGTTACTATACCGGCTATGGAGTAAAAACTCTNCCNGGAGTTCGCGAAGGTCTTGAAGAGCGAAAATGGAATGAAGTNNANGACTATATTCAAGAAGTNGCCAAAGCTTTAGATCGCGCAGCTGCAAAAATTAANTCAGCAGCTAAACTNTTAACTAAAATTCAATAATGAGAAAATATAANTGAAAACTAAATTNCTNNTATTAATAACCNTAATTTTTTTTGCCTGCATGAATCAATCTAAAACACCACCAGACGCTTCGATGAAANCTTTCGAGCTTACGATGCATNANGATACTAGAATTGATAATTATTATTGGATGCGTCTTACCGATGAGCAGAAAAATGCAAAAACATATGATTCAAAGACGCGGGAGGTTGTTNACTATATTGATGAAGAAAATAATTATACANAATCCAGTCTTTCNCATACAAAAAAATTACAAAAAACACTTTACAATGAAATGGTATCGCGAATCAAAAAAGATGATGAGTCTGTCCCNTATTATAAAAACGGCTATTATTACTATTCTCGCTTTGAAGAAAAAAAGGAGTACCGAATTCATTGTAGAAAAAAAGGNTCTTTAGAANCAAAAGAAGAGATAATCCTTAATGAAAATGAGCTTGCTGAAGGGTATGATTATTTTGCTATTGGTGGTAGGTCTATTAGCCCTGATAATAAATGGTTAGCATATGGCGTTGATACCTTAAGTAGGCGTATATATGAAGTTCATTTTAANAATTTAGAAACNGGTGAANTCCTAAATAANACTATTNCTAATAGCACCGGAAGCGTTGCCTGGGCCAATGATAACCAAACAGTTTTTTATACTAGTAAGAATGAAACCACGCTGCTTGGAGAAAAGATTTGGAGACACAAAATAGGAAATGAAACGCCCGATGAAATGATTTACCATGAAAAGGATGAAACCTATTATAATGNCGTGTATCGATCAAAATCAGGAAAATTCATCATTATATATCACTCTAGTACATTAATTAGTGATTATCANATCCTGNATGCTAGCAACCCAAATGGTAAATTTAGAAGATTCACTCCNCGAGANTTTGATCATGAATATAGCATTGATCATTATAATGATAAGTTTTATATCATCACAAATTGGAAGGCNAAAAATAANCGCTTAATGGAAACTCNGGATAATGAAACCTCACTTTCAAACTGGAAAGAGGTTATTGCGCACAGGCAAGATGTNCACCTAATCGGTATGGAAATCTTTAATAAACATCTAGTATTGAGTGAAAGAAAAAATGGNTTAAGAGAATTAAGAATCATTCATCAAGAAACGGGTAAAGATGAATATATTAATTTNGCCGAAGAAGTGTATGTCTCATGGATTTCAGTTAANGAAGATTTTGATACAAANATANTAAGGTANACTTATTCATCGCTGGTCACGCCATATTCAACCTTTGATTATAATATGGANACAGGAGCGCTNGANCTAAAGAAACAGGAAGAGGTAGTTGGTGGATATGATCAAAAAAAATATACCACTAGNCGGATGTACGCTACNGCAAGAGATGGAAAAACCATTCCTATTTCAATAGTATATCGAAAAGATAAAAANNAAAANCANCCNCANAACCTTTTANTGTATGCCTATGGTGCCTANGGCAGCACAATAGATCCATANTTTAGCTCAATTAGATTGAGTTTATTAGATAGGGGATTTATCTATGCCATTGCTCATGTTAGGGGAGGGCAGATNTANGGTAGGCAATCATATGATGATGGTAAAATGTTAAATAAAAAAAATACATTTTATGATTTTATTGATGCAGGCNAGCATTTAATNGAAGAACNATTTACAGATTCAGAAAAACTATTCGCCCAAGGTGGTAGTGCNGGTGGTCTTTTAATTGGAGCTATTTTAAATATNGAACCATCGATTTGGAATGGNGCAATNGCCGCTGTNCCCTTTGTAGATGCCGTAACCACAATGGCAGATCCTTCTATTCCATTAACTTCTGGAGAATGGGATGANTGGGGAGANCCTAGAATTAAAAAGTACTANGATTATATGCTTTCATATTCTCCTTATGATCAAATCAAAANTACAAATTATCCTAATATTCTAGTAACTTCAGGATTCTTTGATTCNCAGGTTCAATATTGGGAGCCATTAAAATATGTCGCAAAACTGCGCGATTATTGGNAGGGNGANAANAAATTATATCTTCACATGAACATGGATGCTGGTCATGGAGGAAAATCTGGAAGATTTCGTCGCTATAAAGAGTATGCATTGCAATATGCGTTTTTACTAGATCTCGGTGGAGTAAAAAAATAGCATTTATTTTGTAAATCAGTGTTTCAAGGTGTAANTTTANANANAATGATGAAATCNATTATANTTAGCNCTAGTTTGTTNTTAANCCTCNTCCTGCAGGGATGCTATACTCAGCTGGCNATGTTTTACCCTGATCCAGAAATTGAATCCAATGAAGAGGAGCAATTTTATGATTCNTATAGTCGNGCTTTGCCAAGCTTGAAAGGTGAATCCTATGCNCGNGATGGNAGNGCAGCTATGCCATTAGCNTACTCAGCGATGCAGCGCAGGTTTTCTTCTCCCTATTCTGGAAATTACTATGGGTATAATGGCTTTTTTGATTCTTATTATTATTCTGACCCATTTTATAATGGACTAAATGGNTATCGCTATGGNTATAATGGNTATAATAGCTATGGTTATGCCCCTTANTTTTANACNGATGANCCGATTGGATATGGTTCTCTTATCNCAACAGGTAATAGAGAAAAAAGAAAATTTAGAAGAGATCGNTCGCAAGGNACCACTACGATGCTTTANACGACACGNTCTTCAAGCTCATCAAACGANGGTAGCAAAGCTAATAGCAGCTCAACCTCNTCTACCAATAGCAGCTCAATCTATTCTTCNCGATCTTCTGGATCTTATTCATCAANNANNTCTTCCAGTTCTCGNTCTAGCTCNTCTTCTAGTTCNTCGAGCGGAAGACGCGCGACACGTAGAGAATAATCTTANNTTACNTCACTGAAAAAATGAANACNCTGCGTTTCATTGTTTTCATCCTNTTTTTTTACCTTCCAAAAGCTCAATATGCTTCTGAAGCGATGCATATTGTNGAGCATGAGATGGGGTATGGAGCAAGGTCTTTATCTATGGGCGGTGCATTTACTGCATTAGGNGATGGNCCATCTGGGATGTACTGGAATCCCGCTGGTCTANCTGATATACAAAATGGATCAGTATATTTTGAATCATATAATATGTACCATAATAACAATACCAGNTATTTGGGCGAATCAAAGGGCAACCCNTTTGATATNTCTCGNGTAAATGGCCTTGGAGCTATTTTCCCAGTTCCTGCAATTAGNGGTAGCTTGGTATTTGGAATTGGATTTAATCGTATTCATCATTANGATGCTNTGATGTCTTTTTCAGGGTACAGTAATTTTAAAAATGGATTAGAGTTTCCTATTTTTGCAGATGGAGAATTATTNTACTATACATTTGAGCGTGGGGTCCAGCGNTATGAGAAGATAATGAGNAATGGNGCGCGAGATCAATTNACGTTTTCTTTTGGNNTTGCTTTGTCACCAAACCTTGCTGGAGGAATGTCAATCTCTAGAATGAACGGATTAGAAAATTATGACTTTGAATTTTTGCAAAGTGACATTGCTGATAATTTTCAAGAATTTCCCGCTGATTTTCAAAGTTATGAATTATTTCAGTCTCTCAAAACGAAAACCAAGGCTTGGAAAATTCGAGGAGGATTAAAATACATTTTTTCCCCATTTCAATTTGGCCTAAGCATAGCTTTGCCATATAATGTTAATGTTGACGAGATGCACGCTACGCAAGAAAGACTGATTTTTGATAACGCATTTAAAGAGGATACAATTGAAGTTGCTCGTTATGATTATAAGGTAAAAATGCCCTCTACAATCGATTTTGGTGCAGCCTTAGTAACCGATTTCAATTTTTCTCTATCTGTCGGTTTTCGTATTCAGGATTGGAGTCAGATGCAGTTCAACTTAATTGATTTCGCTGTTGGCTCAGATGAATATAACTCACTAAATGAAGAGAATAGAATTATTAATAAAGAATATACAATTGTTTCACAGCTACGATTTGGCGGCGAGTACCTGGTTCCATTATCTGAAAATTTTGGTGTATCAGCACGATTTGGCTCAGCTTTTATTCCATCGCCCAAACTTTCTGATGCCCGAGATACACGTATTTCGTCATTTGGACTGGGAATTCCAATCCAAAAGAGGATTATGCTCGACCTTGCTTATCTATATACTTATCATAAAAAAACATCTAATGATTTCTATGTACCATCAGATGTAACCGAAGAAATACATAAAAGCCAGATATTGCTTAATCTTTCATATTTATTTTAGATTTTTTTGATCATATTATTTGGAATTAGAGGNTTAGCTCGACTAACTTTGCGAGCTTCTATAGAGTAAGAATTTATTAGTGGCTCGGTAGCTCAGTTGGTAGAGCAGAGGACTGAAAATCCTTGTGTCGGCGGTTCGATTCCGTCCCGAGCCACAAAAAATAAAGATCTCATGAAAAATATCTTAACTCAAATTATTATTTTCAGCTGCTTATCTTTCGCTCAAGAAAAGAATTATTTTCAGCAAGAAGTCAATTATGAAATTGATGTCAGTCTTGATGATGAAAATCACTCTTTATCTGCTTACGAAAAAATAGAGTATAAAAATAATTCCACTGATGAATTATCATTTATATGGTTTCATATATGGCCCAATGCCTATAAAGACGACTCTACTGCTTATGCAAAGCAAGCAGGACCTAACTCTCGTTTTGCAAAATCAGATTCAGCTAATCGCGGCTTTATTGATAGTTTAGATTTTAAAGTTAATGGAACAAGAATTGATTGGTCATATCATCCAGAATGGATCGATGTAGTAAAATTAAATCTAGCAGCCCCNCTAAAACCCAATGAAACTATTGCTATTGAAACACCATTTTTTGTCAAATTACCTGGTGAGGTTTTTTCTAGATTAGGGCATACCGGAAAGCATTATGAAATTACGCAATGGTATCCAAAGCCTGCGGTTTATGATAATAAAGGTTGGCATCCAATGCCGTATTTAAACCAGGGTGAATTTTATTCTGAATTTGGGACATTTGATGTAAAAATTACCCTTGCTAAAGACTACAAAGTCATGGCTACGGGTGACTTGGTGGATGGAGAAAAGGAATATTTATGGCTTGAAGGGNTGACCGTAACGACAGATTCTTTAAATGCCCTGCCCAAGAAGGAGTTAAAAAAATGGATTAAAAGCCAGAAGGAATCTTTAAAAAAACCAATTGCTGATTCATCAAATTACGAATTTAAAACACTTCATTTTAGACAAGAAAATGTCCATGATTTTGCATGGTTTGCAGATAAAAATTGGTTAGTGCAAAAAGGAGAACTGTTTCTTTCAGGCAGATCTGATTCNATTACGTTATGGTCATTTTACTTACCAAAAAACGCAGAGTTATGGCGGAATTCAATTGAATATCTTCATGACTCGGGCTACTGGTTTAGTAAATATTACGGAAATTATCCATATAACCACATTACAGCAGTTGATGGCGATCTATCTGCGGGTGGAGGAATGGAATATCCAAATATAACTGTCATTGCATCTATGCCAAGTAAACATTTGCTCGAATTGGTTATCATGCACGAGGTAGGACATAACTGGTTTTATGGAATTATAGGGAGCAATGAGCGCTATCATACATGGATGGATGAAGGATTGAATGATTATTCAAATATTAGATATTGGCAGGATAAATATAAAGATACAAATGAAAGATTGGTCGTTTTTGAACCAATTCAAGACAAATTAGGAATTGCTAAAAATTTACAATATAGCTGGTTTTCATATCTTCAATATGTATCTTCCGCTAAAAGCAAAAATGTCCAACCCTTGAATCTCAAAGCCGATGAATATACTTCAAGCAATTATGGATTGAATTATTCTAAAACCGGAGTATTTACGCGCTTTCTTCACCATTATCTAGGTGATGAAAAAATGGATGAGATTATGCAAGAATATTACCGCAAATGGAAATACCGCCATCCAACCCCAGTGGATTTTAAAGCAGTTTTTGATAGCAAGANGAAAAAGAATCTTAATTGGTACTTTAATGGTGCGCTTGAAACAATTGACTACATTGACTACGCAATAAGAAAAAAGGGAAACCAATTTATTGTTTCAAATAATGGTACACTGAACACTCCCGTTGAAGTTGTTTTCTATGGTAAAAATAAAAATGAAATCGAAAGAACTTGGTTAGAAAACATAGATAAAGAAAAAAGTATTCAAGGTCCAAAGGGTGCCGGATATGCAATTATTGATCCTGATGAACATATGCCTGATGTTAAACGTGAAAATAATTCAACAAGGAGCACTGTAAGGTTTCACTGGGTTTGGGATCAGCCCACATATTATGACCATGATATAAATTTTATTCCATGGGCAAACGTTAATTACTATAATGGATTTACTCCTGGTTTAATGCTGTATAAAGGTGGAGCGCCAGGTTATTCAGGACTAACTGCTTTTGAGCCAATGTGGGATATAAAAAATGAAAAACCGGTTGGTGAGATTTACAAATCATTCAACTTTGAGGAAAATATTTTTGATGAATCAAAACTTGAAATTAGCGGAATTCGTTTTCATGGAAATTCTGGTGGTAAGGTTAAATTCAATGGAAGAATATCAAGTAGAGCGACCAATGATTTCTCCGCACTCCTAAGTCTTAATCATCTAGAAAAAGCTATTCTTGATTCAAGTTTATATAGTTCAGGAGAGTTTATTACCTCAACCTTCCAATACAGTTTTAATAAAAAACTAGAAGGCTTGATTAAAGATGTTTCATTTAAGTCAGGAATCTTATTTAGCNATAACTTTTCTAAAAGCTGGATAGAAGTAAAAACAATAATTAAACCTCAAAAAAAGATTAATTTCAATTTCCGTGGATGGGCAGGAGATTTTCATAATGATAAAGAAATTCCAAATCAATATCGTACTTATCTAAGCGGCGGGATTGATCCTACCTTCTCAAGTCATATTTACGATAGAACTGGTCAATCAAACTTTTCGCTGATGCAAAATCAATACATCCAAAGTGGACCAGCATTAAGAGGGCTTTTAAAGAAAGACAATATATTTCTTTCATCNGAATCAATGATTTGGGGGGTAAATTTTGATGCTAAAATTGCTTTCTTACCAAAANTTTTTTATGATATTGCCGGAGGTGAAGATTTAACCACAAGTTACAGCGCTNCAGGAATCAAGTTAGGCCCAATCATTATTCCACTATANCAAAGCTGGGAAGAAGTGGATAAAATCGTAAAAGATGCACGATGGATATCAGATAGAATTCGTCTTCAATTAAATTTTAATTTATCCTTTGGTAGTGGTGGTATAAGGATTGGTTCATAAGTATCATTTTTTTATATTTACAAACATTTATAAACTTTTTACAGGAAANACAATGAAAAGACTTTTTAATATTTTTACATTATCACTTTCATTAGTTTTTGCCCAGGATGCAGCATCTGTTGCTTCTGTTCAGTTTGATGGAACAGGACTGTCTGATCTGGAAACTAAAACAATTTATGATTATTTCATGGGGGAGCTTAAAAATGCGAGCGATGATCCAATTCAAGATCAGGAAGCTGTTGATCGGGCAGTTGCCGCTCTTGATCTTGTTACAACTGACTGCTATAAAAAGGACTGTTTAATGGCAGCCCAAGAGGCAGTGGCAAGTAATGTATTTTTAGCTGGAGTTTTAACATTTGCTAAAAATAAATATCGCGTCAAAGTCTACAAAATGGATACATCTAGACCTGGAAAAGTCAAGTCATATAAGATTCGTTACAAAGGTGATACCGATGGATTTATTACTGAACTGGAAATTCTTGCCTGGAAAATTATGGGCAAAGAAGTTCCAGGAAGGCTTAATGACAAAAGAAAACCAAATCAAGAGAGCTTTTTTGAGCAAGTTGCTGAAAATCCGTGGGTACAACGAGGCGCTGTTGTTGCGGTTGCAGGGTTAGGCGCTTCATCTTACTTAAAGAATACCGCTGGAGCAGCAAAATCACAAGATAGAATTGATTATTTAAAAAAGAATGATCCTAATAATCCCGGCATAGCCAGTCATGAGTCTAGTCGTGATGGCGCAAAGAGCACTGCGATGTTATCCTTGGGAGTGACTGTTGGCTCATTGGCTTATGGCTATTTTACAGGGGTTTTCTCAGAAGAATAAGGACTTCAGCTACAATGCGAAGCTAGCCAGTCAAACATTTGTTTGATCTCAGTCTTTGTATTGAAAAAATGGATAGCCACTCTTAAATCGTTTGGCGCATCAACGGGNGATGTAAAGGTTTTTTGCTTCAGTCTTAGCTCATCATATACTTTCCAACCATCGCACCCTTGAGGAAGTTCAAGTACAAATACTCCCGAGCGCTGCGATTTATTAGTAGGCGAAGAGACTTGATATCCGCGCCGCTTCCAATCTTTAATTGCATAATTAACTAGTGCATCTATCCGATTCAATATGCGATCGATGTTGAGCTGTTCGCACCAATGTAATGCAGCATCAAAACCTGCAAACGTCGCGAGCGCTCTAGTCCCAAATTCAAATCTTCTAGCAGCAGGTAATAGGGTATAACCTCCTTTTTGATCCATAGATTCATGGCTATGAGACCCAGTCCAAGTTAAACGTGTTTTATCTAAAATCTCTTTTCTGCAGAAAAACATCCCGGTACCTTTGGGGCCTAAAACCCATTTATGACCGCATGAACTATAATAGTCACAACCTAATTGATGAAAATTGAACGGAACGCAAAGAGGACCTTGGGCTCCATCTAAATGATACCTTATATTTTTTGATCGTAAATAGCGACTTATCTGCTGAGATTCATCTACCGTTAGAGCACGCCCATTGTTTCGAGAAACGTGTGGAATGCTTACCATTCGTGTTCGACTAGTTGCTAGCTTTTTGATTTCTTTCACAATATCTGAACCGCTATCAAAATTTAATCGAACTACCTTTACGCCATAACGAGTAGCTAGAGAATACCATGGAATCGTATTGGCGGGATGTTCTTGATTTGTGATCAACACTTGATCACCCTTTATCCAGTTGATTGACCATGAGGCAATATTGATTCCTTCAGAAGTGCTATGAGTAAGAGCAACCTCATTTTCATCTGCGCCAAAGACTGAAGCTAGATGCGCTCTTAAATCGGGTTCGACCTTACTCATTTGAGGAGATATATCAGGATGCACTGGGCCTTTATTTTGGAATACCAATTTTCTCGATACAGATTCCATTACAATCTTTGGGGAAGGTCCTATGCCAGCAGTTTGAAAAAAAGAATCTTTAGTTGCCGGTATTGATCTTCTAGCTTTCCTAACCCATGCTTCTTCAGATTCATATGTTGAATAAGTTAGGTGAGAGCTANGAGCAAAAGGGCTAATTAAAGGTAAAGAAATTGAACCCTTCAAAAAGTCTCTTCTTTTCATTTTTTATCCTACTTTAATGAATATCGATTACTGGATCACCCAATACATCCATTATGGGTTCTACACCTAAGCCAGGGTGACTAGATGATTTCATACGTCCATTATTTCTTTGAGGCGCTCCATCTGCAATATGTACAGTTACGTAGCTATTGAAATCTGTTGCGGTAAACAGAAGTTTAGGTTGAGTGCTATGCGCTAAGTGAGCAATGGTTGCTGTAATAATATCACCGCCCCAACTATCTTCAATCGTCATTGCTATTCCTAGCTCTGTACATAGATCTCTAGCAAGTACTGCTTTTGTAATGCCGCCAAATTTACTTATCTTAATATTTACGGCATCCATTGCTTTATCATGATACCCTCTTACTAATACNCCAATATTTTTTACACTTTCATCCAAAATAAAGGGATGGGTGGTTTTTTGTCTAACGGAAAGGCATTCTTCATAGCTTTGACAAGGCTGCTCTATATAAACATCAATATCATTAACGGCTCTAATAACGCGTAGAGCTTCATGGGCAAGCCATCCTGTATTTGCATCAGCAATTAGTTTATCACCATCCTCAAGTTTGCTAGCTGCGGATCGTATTCTTTCAATATCTTCATTAGGGTTTCCACCAACCTTCAATTGAAAGCGCCTATAGCCTTCATCGCGATATTTTTTAACATTACTAGCCATTGCGTCAGGCTCATTTTGCGAGATAGCTCTATAAAGAACAAAATCTTCATCGTATGTTCCTCCCAGTAGTTTGCTAATAGGCATATTGGCAGCTTTACCTTTAATATCCCAGCAGGCGATATCAATTGGTGACTTTACATAGGGATGGCCTTTCAAGCATTGATCCATTACCATATTGATGTAAGAATGATCCGTTGCATCTAAGCCAATAAGATGAGGGCCAAGCTCCTTTATTCCTGCACGAACACCTTCAGCATATGATGGCAAGTAAAATGGCCCCAATGGACAACATTCACCATAACCAATCAATCCATCATCGGTCTCTATTGCAACAATGGTCGAATCAAATATATTAACAGTCTTCCCCCCGGACCAATTGTATGAACCTTCATGTAGCGGAAGATCAACTTGATAAGCAGTTATTCGTTTAATTTTTTTCATCAACGGTTCTTTTTATTCAATTTATTAGTTAAAATATATAATAGAATATAACAAATGAGGTAATTATGAGATATAAGAGTATAATTTTAAATTTATTTTTGATTTCANGTCTAATTTTTGCTCAGGGTAAAAAAATATATATATCAGCTGATCTTGAAGGGGTTGTTGGAGCAGTAACAGGAGAGCAGTTGGGACCTGGTGGCTTTGAATACAATCGCTTTCGTGAATTCATGACAGGTGAAGTCAATGCTGCTATTCAGGCAGCAAGGGCTGCAGGTGCGACCGAAATACTCGTAGCTGATTCTCATGGTAATGGCCAAAATCTATTAATTGAAAAATTACCTAAAGATATTAAGGTAATNCGATCATGGCCAAGGCCACTGGGAATGATGGAAGGGATTGATAGAAGTTTTGATGGGGTAATTTTTACAGGCTATCATACAAGCACAGATAACCTTAAAGGTGTTCGAGCGCATACATTTTCAAGCGCTAGGATCACTTCAGTTAAAGTGAACGGAAAGGTGATGTCGGAAGGATCTTGGAATGCAGCAATAGCTGGTGAATTTGGTGTACCGGTGATTGTAGTTGCTGGTGATGATGCGGCTGTAGATGAGGTAATCTCGTTGATTGGAAATGCAGAGGGAGCAGTGGTAAAAGAAAGCATAAGCTTTCATTCTGCAAAATCACTCCACCCAGAAGCTGCTTATGATCTGATTGCNGAAAAAACTTCTATTGCAGTCAAAAATATTAAAAAGTACAAACCTTATAAGATTAAAGGGCCCGTAACGGTTTCAGTCAGCTTTAAACATTATCAACCATCCCAGATTCTTTCTTATGTAAAAATGTTTAAGCGCACTGACTCACATACGATCGAGTATAAAGCAAAGGATATGATAGAAGCATCCTACATTATGAGGATGCTTACTTCCTATAAGGGAGGTAGTACCTCTCCGTAACTATTGTTTGGAAAGCAAATGCTTGCTCATGAAATTGCGAGCAAATTTAAAAGAAGCTTGTCTTGATTCAGGATTTCCACCCATGGTTGAACCTCTATCAGCACACATAAATAAGCCAATTTTCTGACGCAATGGAGTTGTCATTGGAATATCAAGGAAATCCATTAATACCGCTCCATCATCACGTATTTCAAATCTACAATTTACGGTACTGTATGCATTGTCTTTTACAGAGATNGGGCTTTNTTTNTCAAAAGAATGATGNGAGTTTGGAAATACTGTAAGGCCAATATTTGATCCTGCNGATTTAGCTTNTTCAGTAAGTTCTTCACAGGCNCTTGCAGGNACCCANTCATCTAANTCNCCTATNAGTATNTGCATAGGAACATNAGAAAAAATNGGATTTNTNGGCTGNGCAATACAAGGCGGGTAAATAGATAAATGNGCAGCAAATTTATTCTGNGGATTAATTTTTTCAACNAAAGGAAGCCANCCGGAAAATAAAGCAACGCCNCCACCCAGACTCCAGCCCATGATTGCGATATGATCTTTAATTATTTTTGGGTGCGAAGATAATTTATCGAGAGCTTTATAAGCATCTAAAACCATCGTCGCTGTTGTAACTTCAACTTGCGAACCAACAGTAGATCTTATTCCCCGACTAGAAAAACTTTGGATTTCAAGCGTTGCGATCCCTATTGATCGAAACATCTCTAGGTACTGAAGATGGTGCGAACCCCAATCCAAACTACCAGCAACACCTATAACTAAAGGAAACGGACCAACCCCTGTTGGCAGTTTTAAAACAGCTTCAACCTCTTGTTCATCTTGTCGGTCAAGATTTGTAATCACATCTTTAAAGCCAAATGGGTTTGCGCTTGAAAGCGAAATCACTTCTT
>PASZ01000023.1 GCA_002712245.1 Fidelibacterota bacterium
TCCCTGATCGCCCCCCATTAAAGAAAAGCTAGCAATATGAAGTATTTATCAATCATATTTTTCATTTCAATTTCTTTCAATGTCATGAGTTGCTCATTAAACCCAATGTCATTATTAAGAAGAGACAAACAAGTTGAACCAGAAACTAACGTAGAGGTAGAAGTTCCAGTTCAGGCAAAGGCAAATACTCAAGCAAGATCTCTTAAAGAGGAACCTATTTCCCAAACAAAGAAAATCCCTGCCCAACGGATGCAGCCAAGACGTCCAAGGTTGACCGTGGAACCACTACCAGAAGGCTGGACAGTAGATAGGCATCCAGTTGCAAAATGGGGCATGTCATTGCCTACTGTAATGTCGAATGTTTTGGATTCTGCGCAGTCAGTTGAATATTGGGAAGAAGTCATTGATCTGCCAACCGGATATAAGCTTCCCTTGAAAAGAGCCAAAGTATATTTTCAAATCGTTACAAGATTAACCATAGAGAGTATTGAGCTTCATTTTATGAATATTAATCATATATATAGCTCAACCAATCATGAGCCTTCGCACTATATAATGAACGGGATAGTTAGAGGTGTCGAATTAAAACCAACTGGTTTTCCACAGTTAACTGCTGATGATATTATAAAATATAAATTTTTGATGACCTATGGCACACCTAAAGAATTTTCTGGCGGCTTTCATAACTATGAAAGTAAAAAGACGATCTTAAAAGTTAGAGATCTTGATTCAAGACATGTTCAAATCCAAATGAACAGTCCCGAAGTAGATAAAAAACTACTGATTGCTATCGACGATATGTATTCTGAAGAGGGAATTGAATATCAGAAAAAGCTACTATTAAGATCGATCGATTTTTAATTAGTTTCCAAAAATGACATTTCGGAGTCTTATCTTCATTGTCCCAATATTGGGATATAGTCAAAATTTGACTGTTTCTGAAATTGTCCATAAGGGCAATACTATCACCAAAGATTATATTATTTCTAGAGAAATCCAGCACGGAAAAGGAATGCCTCTAGATAGCACTATTGCCGAAGAAGATAAAAATAGGCTACTTAATCTTGGAATTTTTGCAGATGTCAAATGGCGTGCTATACCCTTAGAAAATATGACATTTAGATTGGAGTATCAGATTATTGAAAACGATGATTTTTTTGGTGGGAGATTTCTTGGCGCTGCTCTACCTGCTTATGATGAGAAAACTGGATGGTCTTTCNCNGGAGGTGGNTTTTTAAAAAATTTTCGTGGNCGNAATGAACAAATTGGANTAGGGTTTTCANNTGGAGGNTTTAACACAATTGCTNTAGCATATNNGAANCCTTGGATAACAGGNGATCATGTTTCTTTNGGNTCNGATNTNGTNAAGAATAANTATGATCANCCNTTTTTAGANTNCAACATTGATATAAAAAGTTTTGAGATGAATATTGGAAGATATTTTGGATACNAAAGAAAAACCTCNNTAGGGTTTGAGATNGAAGAGTTTCAATTCTTTAGNGATACATCATTCTCAAAATATCAATATTTTGCCCCTCAAGGATCGTTTGCATATGATACTAGGGATTTATATGANAATCCACGAAAAGGNATATTATTAAGAGAGATGTTTTTTAGTCGNTTTGATCTAAATGGTAAGCTAGAAAANAACATTACATGGATTCAGTCNTTTAGTATNTATAAACAGCTAAGCAAGTCNNCTAATGAAAAACCATGGATTTTAGCATGGGGCGNAAAAATGCAGATGAATATTGGNATCAAAGATNAGAGGTTTATATCGGCGATGGGTAGCGGTAATACCATAAGAGGATTTGGNTATCCAAATAGAATTANCTACAATAATGCTGATGAGTCTTACCGGTTTGGTTTTAACAATTATCATACTTCAATCGAGCTAAGAAGAATTATTATCCCAAGAAGAGTCATTGCAGAGCGCTATGAATTTGGAGCAACAATTGCTGGCTTTGTTGATTATGGAGCCGCTACGCAGGGCGAATTTTCATCCTTAGCTGATTCTAAAGGCCTAATGAGCACGGGAATATCATTTCAATTTGAAGGTCCTTGGCCAAGTATTATTCGTATAGATTATGGCTGGGGATTCTATGATGGAAAAAGAAAAGATAGCGCAATGCACCTTGAGATTGGACACAAAATATAGATATTATGAGAAAAGATAATTATAGAAATATAGCAATCATNGCCCATGTTGATCATGGNAAGACAACCCTTGTAAATGGTATGCTTAAGCAAAGCGGTGCGTTCAAAGAGCACCAGGCCGTTGAAGATAGAATTATGGACTCCATGGATCTTGAAAAAGAACGTGGCATAACTATTACAGCAAAGAATACGGCAATTTTCTATAAAGATAAGAAGATTAACATTCTTGACACTCCTGGTCATGCTGATTTTGGAGGNGAGGTTGAGAGAAGTTTAAACTTAGTTGATGGCGCACTTTTATTAGTAGATGCGAGCGAAGGTCCTTTGCCGCAGACACGATTTGTATTAAAAAAGGCACTAGAAAAATCATTACCCATTATTGTAGTNATCAATAAAATTGATAGACCTGATGCGCGTATAGATGAAGTAATTAATGAGGTTTATGATTTGTTCATAGATCTTGATGCATCCGATGATCAAATTGAATTCCCAATAATTTATACCGATGCAAAATCGGGAATTGCACACCATGAGCTACACAGCGATTCAACAAACTTGACCCCACTTTTTGAATCGATTATATCAAAGATTAGTGGGCCTGATGTATCTGATGATGGAGTACCTCAATTTCTTATAACCAGTCTTGATTATGATTCTTATGTTGGTCAAATTGCTGTGGGTCGCTTAAACAATGGGACTCTATCATTAAATCAAAATTATGCACTATGTATGAAAGACGAAATTAGAGCTAATCAAAAATTTTCCGCACTCTACACATTTAAAGGATTAAATAAAATTGCTGTTGATCAAGTGGAATCTGGAGATATAATTGCATTTTCAGGAATTGAAAATATAAATATTGGTGATACAGTTTCTGATAATGAAAAACCAGAGCCACTTCCACGCATAGAAGTTGATGAGCCAACTGTGTCTATGCTTTTCTATGTAAATGATAGCCCTTTTGCTGGTCAAGATGGAAAATATTTAACCTCGAGACATTTATCTGAAAGATTAAACAAAGAAATATTGAGCAATGTTTCTCTGCAGGTTATTCCTACTAACAGGCCAGATATTTTTGAAGTTAGAGGTAGAGGTGAGCTTCAAATGGCAATTTTAATTGAAACCATGAGAAGAGAAGGATTCGAATTTATGGTTTCTAAGCCAAAGGTGATCACTAAAGAAAAAGACGGAAAAGTACTAGAGCCAATGGAGAAAGTTTTTTTAGATGTTCCTGAAGATAAGGTTGGCGTTTTAACAGAAAAATTATCTTCACGAAAAGGAAAAATGACCAATCTTCAAAACCACGGAAGCGGTAGGGTTAATATGGAATTTTTAATCCCATCACGGGGATTGATTGGATTTAGATCTCAATTTATGACAGATACTCAAGGCGCAGGAATTATGAATACGCTATTTGAGGGTTATCATCCATGGTATGGCTCAATCCCTCAACGTATTTCAGGAGCTTTAGTTGCTGATCGAAATGGAAAAGTTACGACATATGCATGCGTAGGAATGGCCGATAGAGGAGAGCTTTTTACTCCAGTAGGCACGGAGGTCTATGATGGAATGATTATTGGAGAAAGAAATAGGGAAGGAGACTTAAATGTTAATATTTGCAGAGAAAAAAAATTGACAAATATGAGAGCGGCTGGTTCTGATAATACTGTAACCTTAAGACCCCCTAAAAGATTATCATTAGACCAATATGTAGAATTTATCGCAGAGGATGAGCTAGTTGAAGTAACTCCAGAAAATATTCGCCTTAGAAAAATGGAGTTGGATCAAAATAAAAGAGCATCTATGAAAAGAAAAGAAAAATACTCTAACGAATGAAAGTAATATGTCTTAAATCAATGTTTTTGATTTATATTTTATTTTAACTTCAAATCAATTTATGAAATATCTAAAATATTATTTATCACCCTTAACAGTTATAGTTGCATTGTTCTTTATTTTGCAAGGAAAGCACTATCCGACAGCATTCCTAATAGGCTTCTCGCTTTTTATTATTTTAGGTGATTATTTTATCAAAGAAGATTCTTCCGAGCATGATTATAAATACCCTTTTTTCCTCAATCTACCAATATACCTAAACCTTCCTTTATTATTTATATTTATATCGGTATCAATCTTTGCTTTGAGCAATGAACCATCAATTCTTTTTTCATCGCTTTTCAGTAATACATTAAATTTAAACTTAGTTCAAATTAGCGATTCATTTTCATCCCTAGATTCAATCTTCCTTATTTTTCTATCTGGATTATTTATTGGNATTATGGGCACTGTGACAGGTCATGAGCTTGTTCANCGAACAAAAAATAAATTTGATATGTTTATTGGTAATTGGCTATTAGCATTCTCTTGGGATTGCACCTTTGCAGTGGANCACGTATACGGGCATCATAAAAATGTAGCAACACCTATTGATCCTGCAACAGGTAGAAGGGGTGAGAATATCTATAAATTTATTATAAAAGCCATGTTCAGTGAACACAAAGATGCCTGGATAATTGAAAAAAATCGCCTAAAAATAGCGAAAAAAAACTTTATCAGTTTTAATAACAGAATGCTTATAGGATANCTNCGAAGCACGGCGATTACTCTATTAGCCTATCTTCTAGGTGGTATTCATGGTGTTTTAGTGTATTTATTGATTGCTTTCATAGCTAAATCATTATTGGAGTTAATTAATTTTGCTGAGCATTATGGACTAGTTAGGGTTGAAGGACANCCGGTGCTTCCAAGACACTCTTGGAATTCAAATGCAACAATAAGCAGTCTCTATCTTTTTAATGTAACAAGACATTCATCGCACCATGAAAAATCACACTTAAAATACTGGGAATTAAAGTCTTATAAAGATTCACCTATTATGCCTCAAGGTTATCTAACTATGATTTATTTAGGGATACTAGCGCCATTTATTTTCCATAGAATGATGGCAAAAAAATTAATCGAATGGGATGAAAAATACGCTACCGTAGAGGAAAGATTGCTAGCGCAAGAGCAAAATAAAAAAAGCAAATATCTCAGCTTTATTAAATAATATCTAAGCTAGCAATATAATCAGTATTTAAAATGTTTAATTTGCTCACCCTCATCACCAATGCGGGTCATTGCTTCAATTCCCATATCGATATGTAGATCTACATATTTACGTGTAACCTCTGCATCTTTTTCTTGGGTTTTTACTCCTTCAGGAGTCATTGGCGTATCACTAACAAGAAGAAGTGCCCCTCTATTTATCTCATTGGCAAATCCTGTAATAAAAATAGTGGCAGTCTCCATATCAATTCCCATTACACGAACTTTGCGAAGATATTTCTTAAACTTTTCATCATGCTCCCAAACTCTTCGGTTTGTAGAATAAACAACCCCAGTGCGATATTCGATTTTATTATCTACTAATATTTCTGAAACGTACTTATGGAGTTTAAATGATGGCATTGCTGGTACTTCTTGAGGGAAATAATCATTACTGGTTCCTTCACCTCTAATTGCAGCTGTTGGAAGAATAAAGTGTCCAATATCAGTAGTTTTTTTTAAACCACCGCACTTACCCAAAAACAAAACCCCTTTTGGAGTAGCGCTGGAAAGTAAGTCCATTATTGTGGCNGCATTGGCACTACCAATTCCAAAGTTGATAATACTCAAGCCATCAGAATTGATAGCAGAGGTCATTGGACCTCCCATTCCATTAATTTTAACGTCAAACCGCTCGGCAAACTTTTCAACATAGTTTTGAAAGTTTGTGAGAAGAATCCAGTCTCCATATTTTTTTGGATCGGTTCCAGTATATCTTTTTAACCAGTCGTGGGCTATATCTTTTTTATTTTTCATTAGATTNTTTCCTTTTAAAAATCATGGCTTTTTCAAATTGATTTTCATCNCCATTTCTAAGACGTTGAATATTNCTCCTATGGGTAAAAATTATAAACCATGGCACTAATAAACTAAATACCATAATTGATAGAGANGCTGNGGNNAAACCTAAAAANGGAGGAAGTAAAAGAAGTAGAATCGGNAATGAGCATGAAGCAATTATTGAAGCAAGAGANACATANCCCGTTAAAATGATNGTAATNANAGCAATAGCTAAGCAGAANGGAAAAACCATTGGGAATAGGGCTANCATCATTCCACCAAGNGTTCCAACTCCCTTACCTCCTTTAAATCNTCCAAAAATAGTGTAGGTATGNCCAAGNACAGCTNCAAATCCGCATAGAATTTGAATCNCACCAAGATCTGGTATGCTCTGAAACTCAAAAAACATTGNAGCGAGTATTGCAACTGGAAACCATCCTTTTAATACATCAACAANAACTACAACCAANGCNGGTTTCCANCCAAGAATTCTNAATGNATTTGTTCCGCCAGCATTACCGCTNCCATNTTCACGNATATCAATTCCTNTAATAATTNTACCCATAATGATNCTNGTTGGNGTAGANCCAATGATNTAGCTTAAANAAAGTAATAANAATAAAAAGATATAATCGNTCATGATCNTTGATNANNAATTTTTTGAATTGANAAAACTAACCCGCCNGGTCCTGAATGNACAGCAAGCGCTGGACCCATTTCTGAAACAATGANATTATCNGATCCATATANCTTTTTTANATCNTTTGCCCATTTTTTTGCATAATNNTCCATCTTNGCATGAGCNATTCCAATNCTNACTGAAGTATTTTNAGGAATCTTTTTTTCAACAAATTTTCTAAATTTATTTGCNTTATTNTTATTTCCNATTGTTNNNCCNANAGNTTTNAGCATTCCTTTTGAACTNAATGAAAGNATTGGNTTTAACCTAAAAAGGTTAGCTATTTTTTTTANATTTTTTGAAANCCTTCCTCCTTTNACTACATTATCTAGNGTTTCAAGNCCNAGGAATACCGNTGTATTTTTTACTGCTTCATCTACAGTTGAAAATATTTCATCCATGTTTTTTTCAGCTTTTACAGCTTCTGCAGCGCTTAAAGCAATCAAACCTAGTCCAATAGATGCGCTATATGAGTCAACAACTTTAATTGGAAATTTTTTGATAGATTTTGATGCTGTGATTGCAGATTGAAATGTGCCACTCGAGCTACTTGGTATATGAATTGATAATGCTGATTTATAGTGACTGGATAGAAATTTATATTGTCTTCTAAAATCTCCGGGTGAAGGCTGTGATGTTTGTGGATGGGCTGGGTTTTTTTCTAGTTCGTTCCAAAATTCATTAGAAGAAAGAGATACTTTATCTACATAATGAGTATCTCCAAAATTTAGCCTAACTGGAATCATATGAATATTATAGTCTTCCAGTATCTCATCAGGTAAATCTCCACCCGAATCTATAATTATTGCAGTAGAAAGATGTTTTTTATGCNCATCTGATTGCTGTTTAATCATATCATCTGNCTTTTCANCTTTAACAGAACCAAATTNATTACATATTTTAAAAACCTTTCCAGGNTCATCNGAATGAATATGAACCTTTACCTTTGATTTGGTCCCAGCNAGGACAATNCTATCTCCATAATCCATNAATNTTTCTTGAATTAGNCGGCGNGGTATTTCNTCNCCANTAATAATNCACTCNGTACAATATCTNNATTTCTCNTTTAANGNTGCATCTANTTCNTCNTCATCNATTANTTTCAAATCTGTNTCNGATATNAATCCNGAATCAATATATTCTTGAATACCTTCAAGTATATCNACAAATCCCTGNGCACCTGCATCTAGNACTCCAGCTTTAGCCAAAACNTCTAAGTGNTTAGGAGTNTCATTTANTGATNGCTNNGCAANTGATAGGCTTTTTGAAAGCAATAANTTTATATCATTAANTTCTTTAGAATAATTGACCAATGCTTCGCTCCATTCNCGAATNACNGATAATATTGTACCCTCTCTTGGCTTGANAAGNGCATCATANGAATAGTTTTTTGCATNGATTGCAGCAGCAGCTAAATCTGATGCNAATAAAATAGTCTTATCTTTTACACCATCAGCAAACCCTACAAGGAATTGAGCTAAAATAGCNCCAGAATTTCCACGTGCNCCATCAAGNGCACTATCAGCAATAGCCANACTCATTTTTCTTATATCGCTATANGCTTTATTNTGAATTGCCCCTTCAATGGTAGTCAGTGTATANGCCATATTNGTNCCTGTNTCACCATCNGGAACTGGAAAAACATTAATCTTATTTAANTATTCCTGNCGAGATACTACGCGCTTNAGCCCTGCGGTAAATGATCTGTGTAANCGAANACCATCAATATAATTTATACTCATTTATTCGTTTGATTTAGNCAGGTTNTCNCTTATTGAAATATTATNATCAATTATACCTCCTGANACTATNGTTCTTANNCCAGACTCNACCGAAATNTTNGGNTGAATAGCATCTTTTTTTGGAACNATAATAAANACTCCCGAAGTTGGNTTTGGAGTNGTGGGTACAAATAAATGATAGAAAATATCNCCTTTTTTGTTTTTTGATTCNTTCGTNACNAATGCCATTGTCCAAAGATTTCTTCTNGGNTANTCNATTAAAANNACACGTTGAAATGATTTTGCNGTTGANCCTGAAAAGGCNCCNGTTATTTGTTTAATTGAATTATAGATTGTGCTAACAATNGGGACCCTNGCAACAATAATCTCGCTCCACTTCAATATTGTCCTGCCAAGGACATTTGTGACAAATAGACCGATAATAAATATAAACAAAATAGTTAAAATTATACCTAGTCCTGGTATTTGAATTCCAACTAGTTTTAACAAAGGTTGCGCTAATCGATCTAGAAATTCAAAGAGCAGCTTAATTATCCAATAGGTTGCCATAATTGGCATTAGAGCAATTAGACCTGCGAAAATTCGTCTTTTAATGATTTGCCACATAGTTTTATTTAACTGAAAGTTAAATGACACCTTCCATCTTCAGAAGATATTTTTTTATTTTTAAATCACCCCCATAACCACCTAAAGTTCCATTATTTGCAATCACTCTATGACATGGAATAATTATTGGAATCAAGTTTTTTGCATTTGCTGTTCCAACAGCGCGATATGCATTTGGGTTTTGAGTAAATTGAGCAACTTCCTTGTAAGATCGAACCTCTCCATATGGAATTTTCATTACAACAGAAAGCGCTTGTTGATAAAAAGGAGGCATTGAGATATCAATTTTTATTTGAAATTTTTTTCTTTTTCTCAAAAAATATTCACTGATTTGTTGAATTGTTTTATTTAGTGAGATCTCATCTTTTACAAAAGATAATCTATTTTCATTTAATTCAATTTGAGATTCAAATACTGGTATCTTTTTCTCAAAAATAATTTGCTTTAAACCTTTATTGGATTGAATTAACATTAATTTGCCAATTGGGGTGTCGATCATTGCATATTTAAATGATCTCAAATTATACTTTCTTTATTACCTTTGATGGTGAGCTAACTAAGTAACCTCCATAAATAATTAATATTGATCCAATAATTGCCAGGATTGGCAGTACTTCTCCTAAGAAAAACCAACCAACAAAAGTAGCAATAATTGGAGGATAGAAAGCTGTATAGCTTATTTGTGTTACTGGCAGATGATTAAATAGCCAAATATATATGCCCCACGTCATAACAGTTCCAGGAATGGTAAGAAAAAAAATAGCAAATAAATTTTTGTTATCTAGAGGGATGAATGCATTTTGCTCAAAAATTAGAGCACCAATTAGAAAAAATAATCCAGAGAGAGTCATTCCTATTGCATTCAAATGATAAGAATTAATTTTATTTTTTTGCATTTTTAAATAAACATTTGGCCATGCTGCAAGTATAACTGAAAATAAGATAGCAATAATTCCAAAGGTTGCTTGACCTGTACCAACAAAATCTGCCTTATAAAATAAAAGCACAGTACCAACTAGGCCAATAATCATCCCAATAGCCTTTTTCTTATTTAAACGGTCATCTGGTAAATAAAAATGCGCCATAACTGCTACGCAGATAGGTAATAANCCCCAAATTATTGCTGCTAGATTAGAAAAGACAAATTTTGCACCCCAATAGGTAAGGAAATAACATAATGAAAAATTGAAGAGCGTAAATAATAAATAGACATTTTTTAGATCAGATGTTAATCTAACTTTTTCACCTTTGATAAAATACATTATCCAAAATATAATTCCAGCTAAAGAGAATCTAATTGAAAGGCCTGTATATAAAGGCATTTCAGCAAGGCTAATTTTTAAATACATCCATGTAAATCCCCAAAGGATACACATTAATGCATACAGTGAATAGATTTTTGTTTTCATAAAAAAAAGCTCTGATTTTGCAGAGCTTTCTTAAAGTTCAAACTAAATATGAAAAGTTTATTTTTTTGCATTTTCATGAAGGAAGATTACAAGTGGACTTGCAATATAAATTGATGAATATGTGCCCACAATAACACCAACAATCATTGCAAATGCAAAAGTGTTTATTACCTCACCCCCAAAGAACCATAGAATAAAAACTACAACAAAAGTAGTAAGAGAAGTGATAATTGTTCTGGAGAGAGATTGATTGATACTTTTATTGACTATATCAGTATAGGAGTCACGTTTAGATGATTTTAGATTTTCACGAATCCTATCAAAGATAACTATAGTATCATTCAATGAATATCCTACTATCGTAAGAAAAGCTGCAATAATCGGCAAGCTTATTTCATAAGATAGAAGTGAAAACATTCCTAAAGTGATAAGGACATCATGCGATAATGCTGCAATAGCTCCAAGTGCAAATTTAAATTCAAAACGTATTGATATGTATAAAAGGATTAGGCCTAAGGCTGAAAAAATTGCCATAATTGCTTTTCCGCTTAGCTCTGAACCAATCTTTGGACCAACCATTCCTTTGCTTAAAATAAAATCAATCATATTTTCAGGAACCTTATTTGAAAATGCATTGTAAAGATGAACTGCAATTTTTTGAGCTAAATTNGATGGCGAACTTTCAATATGAGGGACCCTAACTGATACTGCAGTTTGATTTCCAAAATGCTTTACTTCTTCACGGCTAAAATCGAATGCTTGTCCATCAATATTAACATCACCCATTTTTGAACGAACTTCTTCAACATTAATATCTTCAGTGAACTGGACAGCAACAAATGTACCTCCNTTAAAATCAATACTAAGCTTAGGACCGCCATGAAAAATTAAAGATACTATNCCAGCNAGNCCTATCAAGCCTGAAATTGTAAGAGCAAATAACTTCTTGCTCATAAAATCAAAATTTGGATTTTTTAATAATCTCATATGCTAAGTTTTGAAAAACCTTTTCGATTCACAAATGCATTNAAAATTGTCCTAGTTACAAAAATTGCAGTNAACATTGATATNAGGATACCCCAAAACAAGACGGTAGCAAATCCTCTAATTGGCCCNGTACCAAATTGCCATAAAACAAGAGCTGCAATTAATGTTGTCATATTTGCATCAATAATAGTTGTTAGNGCTCGATTNTAACCNCCATCAATGGCNGCTTTTGCNGTTTTTCCTTTATCTAANTCTTCTCTAATTCGTTCAAAAATAATTACGTTTGCATCAATTGACATNCCAACAGTTAAAATCAGCCCAGCTATACCTGGGAGAGTTAAAGTNGCTTGCAGGNAGGCTAAAATCGCCAATACNAGTACGATATTCCAAACTAGAGCNAAATCAGCAATAGTTCCTGCAGTACGATAATAAAAGATCATAAATANTAATACGATAACTAAGCCAATTAATACCGAAAGGGTTCCGCTTTTNACAGATTCNGCTCCTANAGATGGACCTANNACTCTNTCNTCAATTATNTCAACAGGNGCNGGNANCGCACCTGCCCTNAGAACAATTGCTATATCTTTTGCTTCATCNATATTTGCAAATCCTTCAATAAGCGTACCACCTCCGGAAATTTTTTCTCTGATATTGGGGGCCATATGAACTTTTTTATCTAAAACAATAGCAACTTGTCTGCCAATGTTAGATCCTGTCATAATGGCCCATTTTCTAGCTCCATCAGAGTTCATCGAAAGGTTAACAATTGGTTGACCAGCTGACGTTGTTCCTTGAGGTCCCAAATTAGCTTTTGCCTCCTCAACAACGCCTCCAGTTAGTTCAGCTTGGTCATCAAGCAAGTATAGAGCATACATTCGCTCAACTGATCCATCTGTGAGTACGTACTCCTCGGCCTTATGACCAAAAAGAAAATTTGATCCCACGGAGGCTAATCGTTCTTGAACTTCAGGTTTTTCAATCAATTTTTTTATTGCAAATGTATTTTTTTCAGGAACGCCAATAGAATTNCCTAAGCTTCTAAGCANTGAAGAGAAGGGNCTTTCTGCAAAAATATCTTCATCTACAATTGCAGAATCTGCNTCATNNGTAGANTNAACCCCTCCAAAAAGCTCACTTACAGACACCGCCTGTTCNCTNCTCNCATCATCTGATTCTATTTCCTGTGATTTTAATTCCTTTGCAACNGATGCAACNGATTTATCCTTTTTAAGAATTTGATCAATCTTTATCATTAATTCATTAGTGGTTGTAACATCTTTTACTAAATAGAATTCAAGCAATGCTGTACTTTCTAATAATGAACGAGCACGTTCAGAATTCTGAACACCGGCAAGCTCAACAATAATACGCTGANTNCCNTGTTTCTGAATAGTTGGCTCTGCTACTCCAAATTGATCTATACGGTTTTGAAGAATCTCCAAAACNCGATTAATAGCATCTTCGGCCTCATCATTTAAAGAGCTGAGGATNTCATCAGAGCTTGAGCCATAATCATAATAATATCTTGAAAGTTTTAATTGATTTTTTTCAACATGCTCAGAAAATAAATCAAAAAAACCTGCTTCAGGTGAGATAGAAATATCAGAGCGAATTTTATCAAAAATACTGGAAAGCTTCCCATCTTTGTTGATTGCAATATTTTCAATCAATGTTGGNAAATCTACCTCNAGCACTATATACATACCACCNTTGAGATCAAGGCCTTGNTTGATCGCTTTAGTCTCAATTACTTCAAGTTTTCCCTCATCNCNAAGNGCATTCTTTTCATCATCAGATAGATTTTGAAGCTTAATNGTTGGCCAAAGNGACCAGATACCCCATACAAGGACTAATCCAATCAGTAAAAATCGTGGTGTTAGTTTATTTTGCATTTTTTAAATATATAATTGCTCTAAGGACGGGGAATATACTCTTGTATCTACCTATTGAACAAGCCTGCGTACCAATTATTATATGATATTAAATTTCCCCCCTACTTTTTTAAATGCATCTAAAGCTTGATCTAAATGAGACTGTGACATGCCAGCTGATATCTGAACTCTTATTCTCGCTTCATTTTTTGGAACAACGGGATAGAAAAAACCTATGACATAAATTCCTTCTTTTAATAATGCCGAAGCAACTTTTTGAGCAACTAGAGCATCATAAGTCATAATCGGTATAATAGGATGTTCCCCATTTTTTATTTCAAAACCTAGGTTTGATATTTCTCGTCGAAAATATTTTGTATTTTTATCTAACTTATCTCTTAATTCCGTAGATTTTGAAAGCATTTTAAAGGCTTTAATCCCTGCGGAGGTAATTGCAGGGGTAAGCGTGTTTGAAAAAAGATAAGGTCTAGAGCGTTGTCTAAGAAGATCTATAAATTCCTTTCTTCCAGTAGTAAAGCCACCAGAAGCACCACCTAACGCCTTGCCTAATGTTGAAGTCCAGATATCGATTTTATCCATAACATCATGATATTCTGCAGACCCTCTCCCTGTTTTACCAATGAAACCAGTAGCATGACTATCATCAACCATTACTATAGCATCATATTTTTTTGCGAGCGCAGTTATGCGATCAAGGTTTGCTATGTAACCATCCATGGAGAACACACCATCTGTTGCAATTAAGCGAATTTCTGCATTTTGCGAATTGATTAATTGTTTTTCTAGATCTTCCATATCGTTATTTTTATAGCGATAACGTTGAGCCTTACANAGTCTAATTCCATCAATTATTGAAGCATGATTTAAACTATCTGAAATGATNGCATCATTTTGCCCNAGAAGTGTTTCAAAGAGCCCTCCATTTGCATCGAAGCAGGAACTGTATAAAATAGTATCATCAGAATTAAAAAATTGAGATATAGTATCTTCAAGTTCTTTATGAATAGTTTGTGTGCCACAAATAAACCGAACCGAGGCCATCCCAAAACCATATTCATCTAGCGCTTGTTTTGCAGATGCAATTAAATCTGGATGATTAGCTAAACCCAAATAATTATTTGCACAGAAATTCAATACATTTAAACCCTGGTCCGTAACTATATCAACATTTTGGGGAGAAGAGATTGGCCTTTCAACTTTATAGAGACCTTCATCTTTTATTTCGGAAATAATTTTTTTAAAAGAATTCACCACTCCAAGATAACCTTTCCACAATTTCCTGATTTTAATACTTTAAATGCATCCTGATAATCGTCAACCTTAAAACGATGGGTTAAAACTTCAGAAATTGATAGGCCGCTTCTAATCATTTGTGTCATTTTATACCATGTATCATACATTTTTCTGCCATAAATCCCTTTAATGTTTAGCCCTTTGAAAATGACATCATTCCAATTGATTTTTGTTGATTCTGGTAACAATCCTAAAAGTGCAATATTTCCTCCATTATACATGTGATTTATCATTTGGTTAAATGCTTCGGGTTTGCCTGACATCTCAAGTCCGATATCAAAACCATGATTAATATTCAATTCTTTAAATATATCTTTAATATTTTCTATTTTTGGATTTATCGCTTTTGTGGCGCCAAGTTTTAATGCTAGGTCCAAGCGGTAATCATTTATATCTGTAATCACAATATTTCTTGAACCGGAGAACTTACAAATTGCTGCAGCCATTATGCCTATGGGTCCTGCTCCAGAAATTAATACATCTTCCCCCGTTAAATCATATGTAAGCGCAGTATGTACGGCATTGCCGAATGGATCAAAAAAAGCTGCAATTTCGGATGGAATATCTTTATGGATAGGCCATACATTTGATTCTGGAATTACTAAATATTCNGCAAATGCNCCNCTTCGATGNATNCCAACGCCCNTAGTCTTNTGGCAAAGGTGGCGTTTTCCAGCTCTGCAATTNCTACAATATCCACAAGTCAAATGCCCNTCTCCCGATACNCGNTCTCCAACTTCNTAATGAGTTACNCCATTTCCAATTTCTTCAATAATTCCGCANAATTCATGACCNACTATTAGCGGTAGNTCNAGGTTTTTCTNTGCCCATTCATCCCAATCATATATATGGATATCAGTTCCNCAAATTGCAGTATGNGTTATTTTTATTTTTACATCATTNGTACCNCATATTGGATTATCGACATCTTCCATCCAAATACCCATCTTAGGTGAATGCTTTACAAGTGCTTTCATAAGGTTTTTATATTCATTGATTGTTCCAAAAAATTTAATGGGTTATACTTACCATACACAATGGAATAAACTTANGAGGTTAATATTNGTTTATGCGTATTCAGACACAATTTCTTATCATAAATGTCATTGGNGGAATTGCTGTTCTTGGNGGNTATGTTATTGCTTTGATCAATCANCCAAAAACTCGNGNTGAACTTTGGGGCGGNNTTCCAGAAAATTTACGATTTTGGATTACTTTGTTTATGTTCATTTCTGCCTTTGGTTATTGTGTTGCNATGTATTATTTAATCTTTCAAGATGGATTGGATTTAGATTTCTTTAGGGGAAAATTAAATATTAATTTTATGAAAGCTCTCCTAATAATTTTTCTAATTACTGCTGCNTGNTGGATCCATACAACCTTTGCTTATTTAGAGCATGGAAATCAAATTTTATGGACTTTTGTTCAATTGGAATTATGGCTGACAGGAATTACAGTTTTTCTNATGATGATTGGTCTTGCTACCGCTAATGGTGTAAATAATAGTTTTCTTCATAATGCATCTGTAATTGGCCTTGGTATTATTTCATTCCACTGCTTAGCATTAGATGCGATGTTATGGATTAGTAGATTTCCGATCAAGCATTGAATATTTAAAAATCTTTTGTCAGAATTAAAAAAATCANTNGGNNTNANNGATGGTATTTCNTTATTAATNGGNATTACTATTGGTTCNGCNATTTTTGCTGNACCTCNNNAAATCATAGCATCATACACTAATTCTTTTTTTAATGTTATTCTACTTTGGACAATTGTTACAGTTTTTGTCTTCATTGGCTCTTTAATTTATGCTGAACTAGGTTCGCGCTTTCCTAAAACAGGCGGTGAATATGTCTATATAAATAAGGCTTTTGGTCCGTTTTGGGCATTTATTTTTGGATGGTCCCAATTATTAATTATCAGAACAAGCCCAGCT
>PASZ01000024.1 GCA_002712245.1 Fidelibacterota bacterium
CAGAAAAAAGAAAGCAAAAAGAAAAAGAAAGCGCTAAACCTGTTGGTTTTCCAGGTTGGGATAAGGTAGAGGCAGAGCGCAGAGAATTAGCTCCAAAAATTGTATTTGAAATCAAAGATAGCGAAGACAATATGGTTCGAAGAGTAGAAGGCTCTGCATCTAAAGGCTTTCACAGAGTTGCTTGGGATCTGCGTTATCCTAATCCCTACGCGCTTCCACTTAATCAAGAAAAATCTAGTGGTTCGGGCTATCTAGCAATGCCTGGTAGATATACTGTAACAATGTTTGCAGTAGTAGATGGCAAAACACAAAAACTATCGCAACCTCAGCAATTTGATGTTGTGCCCTTAAGAGATGGCGCTTTACCATCCAAAAGTTATTCTGAGACGTTTGAGTTCATGCGAGATGTTGAAAAAACGTACAAAAAAGTCACAGCTGTTCAAATGAGTGTATCAAATTCACTAAAGAAGGTTAAAAGTATGCATGTTGCATTAGCGCAATCNAATGCAGATGTAGGNTATATGGATGANGANCTAAGTAAATTGAGATCATCTTTACTTGAGATGGATGAAGCCATGAANGGAAACCGATCCAAAATGGAACCTGGTGAAAAAAGGAATCCAACTGTATTTACNCGCCTTTATACAGCCGCCCGTATCGCTTCAAGNTCCACTTATGGACCAACTACTTTAGCNTTAGATAATTTAAATCTTGCCAATAANAANATTCGATTAATNGAAAAACAACTCAAGTCCAATACTCGTANCATANATCAGCTTAGTCAAGAATTAAGNCAAGNTGGNGCTCCATGGGTAGAGGGAGATGCNATCCCAGACTAGTCCTTTTTTATTAAAAATTAGCCAAAAATACATTTTTATCGAATTATTGACTGATTCCTAGAGATATTTTAAATTACGCGTAGGACGACGTACTTATTCGAGGTATTATGTGCACTCCAATTCGTGCGCCCTCTAAATTAAAAATAATTTGGATAGGCTTATGAAAAAAGGATCTTTATATATATTTCCGCTTTTATATGTACTGCTAGGTACATTCATTTTTATGTCACCATCAAGCATGCTTTTTGCCCAAGATGATGCTGTTGAAGAGATTTTTTGGGGCGATGACGATGAAGGTGNCCTTGATGAAGAATTTGATTTCTCAGAAGATGATGAAGAATTTTCTGATGANGAAGAAAGNTTAGAAGGTTTTGATTTTGATGATGAATTTGGTGATGATGATTTTGGTGATGATGATTTTGATGATGAAGGATCAGATGACTTCGCTGAAGATTTTGCCGAACCTGAAGAGGATATGGCTGAAGCTGCGGATAGGCTAGGCTATACGTTGAATCTTAGTGGTTCTTCTCCTGGNTTTGTTAANCATCAATTACAATCCTACAATTCATCCGTTGATGCACGCGTATCTTTTGAAATGCCGATNTTNCTTCAAATTGCAGGCATTCGTTTTCGACTTGGTGCAGAGGTAGGAACGTTTAATTTTAAAAATTACCTTCCAAGAGGTGGNGANTATAAAGGCATTCATGCTACAGGAATTCTATCCTTTCCTGCAGGTCCCGGACAGGTAAAACTTGGAGCAGGTTTAGTGGGAGGTGGAATGGGTATAGTTGCTGAAAATACTTATGGTATGTCTATTGGTAGCGCCCTTGACTTACGCTTTGGCCTTAGATCCACAACCTCTTTTGGAGCAAAGGATAGTAAAAAATATGACCTAGGTACNGTTTCATGGATGGATGGCATTATTGCTTTAGGGTTTAGTCTGTAGTATTTAAATGTCCTTTATTAAGCCAAGCCATTTATTATTTGTAGTATTTTTTTCAACTACTAATTTTATTTTTTCTCAATCTGCAACTGCTATACCTGTTGGAAGATTAGATGGCAGCTTTAATGCTGCNGGTATCCCTGATGGNTATTACAATGTTAACGCCTCTAATTCAAACAGCGGCAACGGAGGTTTTCGTCTTACATTCTCAAGTTTTGATGCTGGTGGAGAATACAAGGTAAAAGTAAGTAATGACAATAGCTCCTATCCCTGGTATCACACTGATTGGCAATCAAATCTAGGAACGAGCTTTACTATTGACTTGGATCAGGCAAGTCTTGGAGAAAAAATAACTTTCTCATCTGGTCAAGAAATATGGTTTAAGATTGTTCATAAAGATGGAAGNAATAATCAGTCTACTATTACTGCTTCTGTAAATAATGGATATGGTGGAACAAATAAACATTACATTGATATTACGCGCCCTACAATTAGCAGTGTTGATGATGCCTATGTTAAGACTGGAGCCACAGTTACTGTCACGGGAACTGGTTTTAGTACGCCTGCCGCTGCAACCGCAGCTATCAAAATTGGCACGGATGATGATTCTGGGCAGCTCTCTTTTGCAATTGCAAATGTAGCTTCAAATACATCTTTAACCTTTCAAGCGGGTGCGGGCAATAAAAAAGATAGATTGATAGTGACTGACAAAGCTGGAAATCAAAGTACTAGTAGTATAACCATGACCATCGATAATAGCGTACCTGTCCTCACTTCAGTAGATAAGAAGTCGATTAAGCAGGGNGGTATTGCAACCATAACTGGATCTGGTTTTACCGATAGCTATGAAAGCCCTATTGCTGCTCTAAAAATTAATAATGCAACCACTGGCGTTGGTAGTTTTAACGTTGATAATGCAACAACAATCAAACTAACTGCTGGATCTGGAAATGTTGCCCATACTAAAATTACGGTTACTGATGAAGCAGGGAATGTTAGTACTAATGATGTTAAAATAGCGATTGATAATACAGCACCAAGTATATCAAGTATTACAGACACTGGTGGTAATGCAAAATCTTTAGGTAAAAACGGCGATCAAATTGAGATCAGGGGAAATAATTTTGTTTTATCAGGCACAGATGACTCAATTGTAAAATTTGGTGGACAAACCACTGCAGCTTTAGGTATTACCGTTAACTCTATAACCAATACAAAAATAACACTTACCCTAGGAGCTAGCGAAGTGTCTAGCGCTCAAGTTACAGTAACCGATGAAGCTGAAAATGTTGGTACCGGTAGTAATTTTACTATTGACAATACCAAGCCCACAGTATCTAGTGTTGCCACACGTTATATCAAAAATGGCGCAACATCTGTTGTAACTGGAAGCGGATTTACTACGAACGGTGATGCAAGCGGTGTTAAGCTTGGAAATACATTGATTGAGTCAGGCAATGCATCCTACACTGTTGATTCAAATACGCAGATTACTATTACAGGTGCAGCTACAGATTTCACNGATCAAAATGTAGTTGTTCTTGATGCAGCCGGCAATGAAAGCGCTGAAACTGGAAAGCTTTTAACTATTGATCCTACACGGCCAAATATTACTGGCATTCAAGGTTCAGCCCCATATATTATTAAATCCGGCGCTACTGTTCAAATAAATGGGGATAATAATAAATTTACTTCTGGTTCTGGAACTTCAAGTGCTGAAGCAGATGCTAATATTTTAATTAATGATACATGGCCAACCGGGATGACGGCAACAGTTTCAGGCAATGCTGTAGTGATAACAGCTGGTGCGGGCGAGATTAATGGAGTGGTTAAGATAAAAGATAGAGCTGATAATGAACATACCAATAATGGTCCTGTAGTTATTGATAATACTGCACCTATTGTAAATAGCATTGGCCCTGATAGTGATAGTGATAAACTGGTACACATGAAAAATGATGGAACTATCACGATCCTGGGAAGTGGATTTACAAATTCTGGAATTGCAAGCTCAGATGGGAGCGTGAAGCTTGAAGCAGATGACTGGGCTAGCACATATGGCACTGTTACGGTAAACAATGATGGACAAATAACGCTTGCAAATGGAAGCGGTGGCGATGGAAGTGGTAGAATTACAGTCTTGGATTTTGCTGGCAACGAAAAACTCGTTAGTGATTACACTATTTATGTTGACAATACTAAAGCGGTTTCAACAAGTATATCAGCAGGCGTCGTCAAACAGAGCGTAACAGCGGTACTTGCTGGAACAGGATTTAAAAATGGGGCAGCAGAGTCAACGATTACAATCGGCGGACAAAATTCTGGCTCAACAACATTTACATACACAGTTGATTCAGGAACTCAAATTACAATTACAGGTGGAAGTGGAGATATAAGCGATGGAGAGATTGTCATTACAGATCCCGCTGGAAATGTTTCAACAACTAATAAAAAATTAACCGTTGATAATACTAAACCATCTGTTTCTTCTGTTGGAACTGCTACAATTAAAAGCGGCGCCACATCTGTAATTACTGGAAGTGGATTTTTTACACAGGTTGCTGGAGTAAACGATGGCACTGATGTAAATATCACTGTTGGCGGCTCGACTCCAGCTGGGATGTCATGGGTTGTTAATAGCAATACACAAATTACGATTACCGCTGGTTCTGGAGAGGTTACTGAAGGAAATATTGTTGTTTATGATAGAGCTGGAAATGCCAGCACGGATACTGGAAAGTTATTAACCATAGATAACACCGCTCCTGAATTACGCGGTGTTACAATTGCATCTATAAAATCTAGCGGTGAAACATATCTTTCTGGTACAGGGTTTTTAGTTGGCGGAGATATTCAAAATGTTAAAGTTGGCGGCTCGGTTCCAACAGGAATGACATATAAAGATGTCACAGCAAATTCTCTCATAATTACTGCTGGATCTGGTGAAGTTGCAGATGGTTTAATTACAGTAACAGATGCTGCAGGAAATACCAGCACTAGTTTAGTTTATTTAACTATTGATAATTCATTACCAGCGATTAGTGGTGTTGGTACTGGAGCAATCAAGTCTGGGCAGACCTCTGTGATCAGTGGTTCTGGATTTAAGAATACCACCAATAATTCCAATCAAACCATCATTATACAAGAGATTTATGTAGATGGCTCAAGACCAGCAGGTATGACCTGGGCTGTNGATGCTGCAAATCAATTAACCATTACCGCTGGATCGGGAGAAGTAACCAATAAAAATATTACAGTAAGAGACTCTGCGGGAAATTGGAGNACAAGCACTGGACAATTCTTAACGATTGATAACACCGCNCCAGNATTAACATCGATTACCGATCGGTGGATTAAAAATGGTGAAACTACAGTAATTAATGGCTCTGGGTTTCAAAGNTTTGGCGGCGATGCATCCGCGGTTACNATNGGTGGTAAAGATTTAGNAACAGCAGTTAATGCAGGTGGNCTGGGTGGAAGTTTTGCTGTGAATAGCGATACAAAAATTACTGTGACCGCTGGCGCGGGAGAGGTAACNCGTGGAATCGTAACCGTTACNGATGCGGTTGGAAATGTCAGTGGATCAATTAAAGCAATCTCGATTGATAATACGCGACCNGCAGCACCTGANAANCTNTGGCTTGCATGGACTTCAGATACNGGTACNGATGANGANNANATNAGTTACGATAGTANTCCNNATTTTNANATNAAAGGNGTTAGTAGNTCAGANTCTATNNNNGTTAGGGTNACNAANGCAGGNACNGCNAATAACGCNGCNTGGNTNGGCAAACCTTCCTCTTCAAATGGTACGCAGACATTAAGGTGGTATGAAAGAACCAATGCTATTATGGCCGATCCAAATCATGTCCGTTATACTACTTATGCTCTTCTTACTGTAAATGGAGCTCCAGAAAATTTAACCGATAATGGTGAATATACCCTGACCGCGTTTGCGGTTGATAGCGCAGGGAATGAATCAGCTACAGGAGCTACTACGATTTATACGTTTGATAATATACCGCCAGATGAAGCATCCTTTACCAAGATCACAGCCGAAACAAATTCTGGTCAATCAGATAC
Organism: Fidelibacterota bacterium; assembly: GCA_002712245.1. GTDB lineage: Bacteria > Fidelibacterota > Marinisomatia > Marinisomatales > TCS55 > TMED108. The sequence continues at coordinate 5,866 of PASZ01000024.1, forward strand.
CGATTGGATCACCAATAGTAAGCGACCTGCATTTGTAATAACCAATGTTCCTGTAGGGCATCGCATAAGACTGTACGCAAATGACACCGATGATGTTGATGCAGGAAGATATATAACATTAGATGACGATACTACACGCTCTGTTCCAGATACAATCGTTGTTGCTGAAGATCTTCCGCATGATCCAGTTCTAAAAAAAGTTAATGGAGTAAATGTTCATGATACTGGTGGTATTGACTGGTATTACAGGCCCTATGTGTATGACATAGCCGGTAACAGCACCTCAGGAGATGATCAGGTGATTGAGATAGATCAATTGGCAGATACCGCAGCGATTACCTATGGAGATAACCCAGTTTGGTCTGGAGATAACACGGTTGATATCAGTGTCAAATTTACCGATAACATGAATACGGTAATCGCGCCAAAGATTGATATCTACTGGCCTGGCGACACGGATCCAACTATTGATGACGCCGTGATGACTCAAGGCGCTAATGATTCGTTGTGGACCTATCAATTAACGCTTATTGATGATAAAACGGGCAATGTTCGCGTAATTCCTAATGCGTTCGATAAAGCGGGCAATTTTTATGATCGAGTTGCAACGCAAGATACGTTAACATTATTTTTGGATAATACACCACCTGATTCTTCCCATATTGGTCTGATCACTGCTTTTGGTGATACGAGCGTCACCGGCTGGTTTAATGATTATACCGATTCATTAAAGTTTTTAGTACCGTTAAATGCTAACGACTCTACTTTACTCAGAGGTGGAAAGTTACGTATTGAATCCAATGTAAGAGCCAAGCTTGGCGATAATACCTGGCGCGTTGTTAATAATCAAGAAGGAAGTGTAGAAGACAGTATAATTCAAAGAGGCAATAGCGTTCCTATTGTAAGGTCAAGGCAGAATATATTATCCTCATTAGACGGTACCCTTTTTCAAGGCGATACGATTCGCTTTAGAGAAACCGTTTTCGATCGCGCGGGTAATTCTACGAGCGGTGATGCTAGTGAATCTGTATTTGTTCTGGACACCATCCCACCGTCAGAGAGACCTTTTATTAATGATACACTATTCACATACAATGGAGCGGTAAACTTATTAAGCGTCAACCGAGATACAATTTGGACCAACGACTCGCTTCGTTTTGCTTGGTTAGGCTGGCCAGATTCAGTATTAGTCAATGAAAGACCCTCGGGACTATCTTATTACCGNTATTCTATTTGGCAGAGCACCAAAAAAGANCCNGGNGTTAATGANTGGGCTGAGCGNAGANCTTTNACNANNCTNNNTCANGATACANTATTTACNGCGATNGACTCATTAATNCATGANAGAAAATATTATACCACTATTTCAGCTGTTGACTCNGCAGGAAATAGATCNGANACAGTACGCTCCNCTATNGTTGTNCGTCAAAATGTAGAACCAGTNATTACCGCAATCAATGANACAACAATCAAAGAAGATATTGANTGGAAATGGTTNATNGAAACCAAGGATGATGATGCCAAAACANTNAGNGGGGATGCNTTTACNTATGAATTGATTACGATGGCTGTAGANACNATTAANAAAGATTCTGCGGTTGTAACAAATCTAAACGATGATAANACCAGNACGTTCAANGCAAAGGTTTCNACTAGNGGAGAGNTAACATTCACCCCATCNCCATTAGATTCAACAGGGAAGGATACACTCTATTTATTTAGATTGGTTGTGACTGANGCATGGACAAAGGATGACACTTTNGATGTAAACGTAAAAGTATTNCCAGTTAACGATGAACCCATCATTAATTTATCGTCNTTTACAAAATTTGGATCGTGGGGCTATAANGAAGGTGCACGAAGCGATAGTATTCCATTGACGCGCTATGTTTATGATGAAGATAATGATACTACAGACNTAAAGTATACATTTAAGATAATAGGTTCATCTCAAAATAATCCAGGATATCCAACAGCCAANCTTGGCTTTCTATCCCCGGTAAGTATNGATTTTAAAAAGNAATTTTTGAATAATTTAATTGATGAATATCCAACCTCTACCATCATGCAGAAAGACAATTCNTTTCTTGTTTACCCGGCTGGNGTAACCGANTTAAAGGATCCNGTAAANGTAGACTCTACCAGTAAAATAGGTGATGTATTTACCGATACTACTTATGCTTGGATCATGCCTACCGATACTACTTCTTTAGATACGAACTATTANACGATCGATAGTATGCGCGTAGAATTTACCGTNATTGATCCTGGAGGGCTTACCGNTAAAGATACNATTCCATTTTTNATTNATCCNAAAAATGATCCNCCNGTATGGNCTGGNNTNAGAGATACAGTNGTTACNGAAAGNGACTCAATNTCNTTAGANTTTGCCAATTATTTAACCGATACAGATGATACACTNCTCACTGTTTCNATNTTNCCTTTAACCTATACNGATAAGGTCANNATTAAAACACCNAAAGATAGNATTATTGGTGATACGGTATTTTATATTTCANGGGGAAANAATGAACCTGTNAATTTTAAACCACAAGCTTTATGGTATGACTATCAACCAGCNGATCAACCATCGCAAGTAGGTATTCTTAGAGAAGGTTTGTGGAACCCNCAAGATACATCAAGTAATCGAATACAATTTGAAATTACGGCCGCTGANGANTCAGGAAGTGTAGCTAAAGATACATTTTCTGTAAAAATCCAACGNGTACCNCGTCCTGAGATCCGCATGTACGTTGTCCAAAACAATGCGTTTTCTGACTACTATGAGATTTTTCTTATAGATTCGTTAGCTTCTACAAAGGACATCAGTTTGAAAGTTCAATCTGAAACAATACGCTTGGATACAGCGGCCGAACATATTTATGTAGGTAATCACTATATCAGAGGATCTGTTCTTCAGCGTGAATTTGATATTTACGCTAAAGGTGCCGTTGGCGATACAACTCTACCTACCAAGATTATTACATTTACTTTAGCAAAAACTTATGGAAATTGGTCAGGAACTAGCGCAGATGGACGCTTTGGTGTTCTGGGTAGAAATGGCTCAGTAGATCATGATCAAACCCTAATGATTTTAGATTCAACATTATTTGAGCCTTATTTTAATGATAAAGCATCGTATCTCCTTGGAAATGAATCCTCGCGGTTTAAAAAATCTGTTCAAGTCTCTTTGCTGTCTGAAGAAAATGAATTAGCTATTTATCAACGCTCTATTGGTATGGGTTGGGTTGAGCTACCATCACATAATGAAAATGGTCAAATTATGGCCTATACGGATAAAATGGGCTATTTTAAGATGGGTCCAAAAACACTGGTAGTCCCCGGGCAAACATCCTTGCACCAAAATTATCCGAATCCATTTAATCCATCAACGACTATTGAATACGATCTAGGATTTATTGATGGCCCAAATCAGCGCGTGAATATCACAGTATATGATATTCTTGGTCGCAATATCAAAACCTTGATCAATGAGCAGCAAAGCATAGGTCGTTATCGCGTAAAATGGAATGGTAAAGACCAAAATGATGTTCCAGTTTCATCTGGTATTTATTTTGTTAATTTGATGACCGATAGCGGAAGAACTGAAACTAAAAAAATTATGTTGATGCGATGAATTATAATATAAAAAAACCATTAATCTCATTTGTCATTGCTATCAGCTTATTAATTATTGATGGCTGTAGGAAAGATTTTGAAGCTACGGCAGAACATAAAGCGACCTATGGCTGGGAAATGTTTGAAATGAAAGATTACCTGCAAAGCAAAGAATGGTTTTCAAACTCTATCGCGACTGACAAGAAATGGAAAGATGGCTATAATGGATTGGGATGGTCGTATGCTAAGCTTTTAGAATTAGATAGTTTAGACACTGAAAATATCGGTTCGATTAGAATATTTCATAGAGGGCTTACATACCCGAAAGATATTTGGAATACTACAGATGTACACCTAGAGATTTTAGCGGGTTTAACATTTGCTTATCACGCTAAAGGGAATAATAGCGAAGCTGTTAAATTTGGGAATGCTTTGATTGATTCTACATTAATTGGTCTTAATCCATCTAGATGGGATAATTGGGTGTTTAGCCATGATTCTACGCTAAATTATCTTGACCTTCGCCTTACCATGGCTGCGTCTTATTTTGCGCTTGCTAAATTTGATTCTACGCATAAACACCTCAAAGTTGTATTGGACTCTTTGGGCTCACCTAGCCTTTTGATTAATGACTATTCAACCCTTTTAGGAAAGCAAAAAGTTGCCCAACAGCTTGATAGCCTCCAAAAAGTACTCCAGCAAAAATAAATCCGTGAGTAAANATCATCGTTTATGGATGAAGCAGGCGCTTATGCAGGCTCAAAAAGCTTACGAATTAGATGAAATTCCTGTTGGCGCTATAGTTGTACATGATGGAAAGATAATTGGTAAAGGCTACAATCAACGCGAACAGCTTAATGATCCTACCGCGCATGCTGAAATAATAGCACTAACTGCCGCTGCAAATACNATGGAGGATTGGAGGCTAAATGATTGTATTTTATATGTCACCAAAGAGCCTTGCGCTATGTGTGCAGGTGCAATCATCAATGCTAGAATAAAATTAGCTGTGTTTGGTTGCTATGATAAGGAAATGGGATGCTGTGGGTCGCTCTATCAATTATGTGGCGACAGTCTTTTAAAAAATTCCACCGCAGTTGAAGGTGGAGTAATGGAAAAAGAATGTCTTTCAATTATTCATGATTTTTTCCAAATTCAACGAACTAAGTAAAAATAATAAAAGGAGTTAAGTATATGAATTCTTCAAAATTATCAGCGATAGCCTTTCTTGCTCTATTTTCTTTTGCCTGCGAAGATGAAAAAGATGAAGCTGCTAGTGCTGCAAATTGCGCAACATTGATGGCAGAAATGGAAGCTGCTAGTGATGCATTTGAAGCAAATCAGACTAAAGCTAACTGCGATAAGGTGGTTGAGAAGGCCGAAGCTGTTTATAATTGTATGCCGGATGGAGCTGAAAAAACAGAAATGAGAGAAACTCTTGATGAAATTAAAGGTATTTGCGTAGTCTTTTCTTAAGTATATATATTCAATAAACGATTAAAACCCCGCAATTTGCGGGGTTTTATATCTGGAGAGATGGCAGAGCCTGGCTGAATGCGCCGCACTCGAAATGCGGTATATCTTAATTGATATCGGGGGTTCGAATCCCTCTCTCTCCGCTTCAAAAAAATTATGAAAGAAAAAAGAAAAAAATCTACTATTCCTAAAGGTTACACTGTAACGGATACAGATAGTCGTTTAGACTGGTTAAAAGAAACTACCGGTTTTGATTACAATAATGATTTAGAAAATCAACCTGATGATCTAAAAGGTATTATTGAAAATCACATAGGATATATGAAAATACCTATGGCCATAGCTGGTCCGTTAAAAGTTCATGGAAAATACGCCAATGATGACTTTTATGTACCAATATGCACTCTTGANGGGACATTGGCATTATCTATGACTCGAGGCATGATTGCTACCCATCGATCGGGAGGAATTAATGTTAGCCATATCAAGCAAGAGTTGTCGAGAGCGCCAGTTTTTATTTTTGATGATTTAAAAAAATCAGCAGAATTTATGAATTGGATAGATGAAAATTTTGATAAGATAAAAAAAGTTGCTGAGTCAACAACTAATCATGGAAAACTATTACGAATAGATCAATACCCTATCCAAAATTTTGTAGTTTTAGATTTTATATTAAATACGGGAAATGCGGCTGGTCAAAATATGGTTACATTAGCTGCTAAAAATGCATGTGATTTTATAAAAGTAAAAACTGGGGCTGAATTTTTTCTAGAATCTGGTTTTAATAGCGATAAAAAAGCTTCTGCAAGAAACATGATCATGGGTAGAGGTCACAGCGTTATTGCAGAAGCAACCATCAGTAATTCACTTATTCGAAGCGTGTTAGATGTTAAAATCGAAAATTTAAAAAAATATCAAGAAATTGGTCCAACCACAACACGTCTAGCTGGAACAGAGGGTTGCCATCTTCATATATCAAATGCACTTACAGCTATTTATCTTGCCACAGGGCAAGATACAGCCTGCGTTGCTGAGAACTCGATAGGGCATTATCAAATTGAACCATTAGAAGATGTGGTAAAGTTTAGGCTAACATTACCAAGTTTAACGGTTGGCACAGTTGGTGGAGGAACAAGATTAATGCCTCAGCAGCAAAATTTAAATTTACTAGGCTGCGACACTGGCGATGATGCTTCAAAAAAGTTTGCTGAAATTATCTGCGCTTCTGCACTATGTCTAGAAATTTCACTTTTCTCAGCCATAGCATCGCATACGTTTACAAAGGCTCATATGAAATATGGACGTTAATATACTTGAATGTCGATTCTTGAAAATCCTAAATATTCTTATCTAATTGGAAAACAACCTATCTTTTTTCGTTTTTGGAAAAAGCTCTTCTATTACTATTGCAATACTGTATTCTTTTTTTATACCCCTGTTAAAGTTAATGGTAGAAAAAATCTTCCATCTTCATCTGCTATTTTTTGCAGTAATCATAATAGCCATATGGATGTAGCNTTAATTAGTTCTGCTGTTGGTAAAAGCTTTAACCATTTTGGAATGCTTGCAGCGATAGATTATTGGTTTGAAAGTACAGTGAAAAGAGTTTTGACAAATCTCGTTATGAATTTAATTCCTGTTTCTCGCCAGACTAATCATAATGAACATAAGATAACCTTTGAAGACACTATTGCCCTTTGTAAACGTTTTATGGATTATAAAGATAGAAATATTATTATTTTTCCAGAAGGATCACGTGGGAATCCTGGCAAAATATTGCCTTTTCGAAAAGGAGCTGCTAGATTTGCATTAGCACTTGATAAGCCCTTAGTACCCATTTATATTGATGGCTCGTATCGAGCATGGCCAAAAGGTAAGATTTTTATGAAGCCATGCAAAATTACAATAAATATACTTGAGCCTATTTATCCCAATAGTTACATTTCTGAAGATANTGCTGACGATTTGAATGTAAAAAATATAACTAATGATCTTGAAAAAATAATTCTAGATGAAAGAAAAAAATATGGATTCCAATAAATTTTTTGCCACTGATAGCGATAAGCGCTTGCATAGATGGGGTTTTAAAGATTCTGGTTTTGAATTAATCGGAGAAAAAAGCGTCACGTTCAGTGGTGATAGGTATGAAGTTAGTGGAACAGTTATGCCGGACTTTATTCCCTATATTGAAAGCGTACTAGGTATAGAATTTAATAAAAAAGATCAGATAACACCTATAGGCAGCAAGCCCACCCAACCCTCCAATATTGATCAAGACTTTTTAAAAGCACTGAAAGAATCTTTTAATGAAGACAGATATACTTTAGATGATATGGAGAGATTGATTCATAGTCATGGTCAGGAAACTTTTAAGGATGTTTATAAAGTTTTATATAATGCAATTGATCGAACCGTAGACCTGGTTTTTTATCCCGAGTCTGAAAGTGAGGTAAAAAAAATAGTTGACCTCGCAGTCAGGTTCAATATTTGCTTAATTCCTTACGGAGGCGGAACAAACGTAACGCGCGCACTAACAATCCCTGAAAATGAAAACAGAACCGTGGTTTCAATAGATATGAGAAGAATGTCTAAGATTGAATGGATTAATAAAGAGGATAGGCGAGTTTGTGTCCAATCTGGTATTACCGGTGGAGAGTTGATAGAGCTATTAAAGCAAGAAGGCTATACAATTGGTCACGAGCCTGACAGCGTTGAACTGTCAACTGTTGGGGGATGGATTGCAACAAATGCCAGTGGTATGAAAAAAAATAGATACGGCAATATTGAAGATATCGTCGAAAATATTAATCTAGTTTCACCTAAAGGTGTCATAAATCAAGTAGAACCTATTTCCAGAGGTTCTATTGGTTTTAAACCGCAAAACGTTTTATTCGGCTCTGAAGGGAATATTGGTATTATTACTAAGGCTGTTTTAAAAATTCATAAAATTCCTAAATATCAGAAATACAATTCCGTATTATTTAAAGATTGGAATGATGGTGTTTTGTTTATGAAGACCCTATCTAAGACCAATTATATTCCAGCAAGTGTGAGACTTGTAGATAATATCCAATTTAAATTTGGCCAAGCCTTAAAGCCCAAGCCAGAAGGCTTTAAAAATATAAAAAGTAAAATTGAAAAGTTTTTTGTTGTCAATCTGAAAAGGTTTAATCCAGATAAGATGTGCGCACTTACTATTGTCATGGAGGGCACAAAAGAAGAGGTCGCTTATCAGCAGAAAAATCTTAATAAGTTAGCAAAAAAATATAAAGGTATTATAGGAGGACCTGGAAATGGTAAGCGAGGATACTTGCTTACCTATGCCATTGCTTATATTAGAGATTTTGCGGCAAAATATCAAATAATGGGTGAAACCATGGAGACAACAGTGCCGTGGAGTAAAATCCAAGATGTAATAGATGCAACCTCAGATGCTATTGCTCGCCTTCACAAAGAATACGACTTGCCTGGCAAACCTTATATATCCTATAGAATTCCACAAATTTACCATACTGGTGTTTGTATATATTTCATGCTTGGAATGTCGGTTAAAGGGGTAAAAAATCCTGAAGAAAAGTTTAGTAAAATCGAACATTCCCTTAGAAAAATAATAATAGATCATGGCGGATCGATATCCCATCATCATGGAGTTGGTAAGCTACGAAAAGATTTCATTCCAGATATGCTTTCGAAAACCAGTATTGAGTTAATTAAAGAAATGAAAAAAACACATGACCCGTCCAATGTCTTTGGCTCTAGCAATGGAATATTGGCAAATGACCTTGGGGAAAAATAATCATTTCACAACCTACTTATATCATCACTGGTGCTTCATCCGGTATTGGAAAATCTCTTGCAGTAAAATTAGCAAAAAATGCAAATGTAGTATTAGCATCCCGGGATCTTGATAAGCTAAATCAACTTTCAGATCAAATTCAAAATAGTGGAGGTAAATCTCTACCAATCAAAACCGATATCACAGATTTAGAATCGTGTAAAAATATGATATCTGAAGCGGTTAATCATTTTGGAAAGGTAGACTCTTTAATCTTGAATGCAGGATTAAGCATGTGGACTAGATTTGATCAAATAACAGATATTTCTCTTTTTAATAAAATAACTGAAGTTAATTATCAAGGTTCAGTCAATTGCGTTTATTCATGTTTAGGTGAGTTACAGAAAAATCGTGGACACATCATATCAATTACAACTGCGCAAGCATTGATTGGTTTTCCTAACGCTTCCGCTTATGCAGCATCTAAGCATGCCCTGCATGGTTTTTTAGAAACTCTCCAATTGGAATTGGGTAATAAAATTAACATTAGTAATGTGTATTTAGGTTGGATTAAAGGTACTAATTTACGAGCCAATGCCCTGGGCTCAGATGGGGTTAAAATTGGATCAAAACACCACAAGCATAGCAGTAGAGCAATAGAGCTAGAAGATTGCACTTCTAAAATAATTCAAGGGATTGAAAGGAATAAAAAAACAATTTTTATTCCCTATTTTTTGAAATTTATCCCATGGGCAAGAGTATTTTTCAAGAACTGGTTATTTAATAAAATAGTATCAGTAACTAACCAAGAAGAGCGTTAATTTTTTAGTATGAAATATATATTTACATTTTCTTTTTTATCATTTTTTGCTTTCGCTCAGGATTTTGATGCCGGTATAGTTAAAACAAACGAAGTCAGCTTTGCGGTTAATTCCTTTTCTAGCGGATACACTATCCCATGGGGGATGACCTTTTTGCCCAATGGAGAAATGCTGGTCTCCGATCTATCTGGAAAGCTTTTTAGGGTTTTTAATAATGGTAAACAAAAAAAAGAGATTTTAGGTGTTCCTGAAGTGCTTTTTAAGCGCCAAGGAGGTTTATTGGATGTCGAAATTCACCCTGATTATAAAAAAAACCATTTAGTCTATATTGCTTACAGCCATCAAATTGGAAAAAAATCTTTTACTAGGATTGCTAGGGGTGGTTTGAAAGAAGATAGGTTAGTAGATTTTAAAATTATTTTCTCAGCAGATGAAGAACACTATACATCAAGAGCAATTCATTTTGGAAGTAGAATCATTTTTTATGATAACCACATTTATTTTACAATTGGAGACAGTTTTGAGAGAGACGAAGCCCAAGATCTAAATACTCCTAATGGGAAAATTCATCGATTAACGTACGATGGAAATGTACCCAATGATAACCCATTTACTAAAAGCGATGGGTCTAAAAGCTCGATTTGGACATATGGTAACCGCAACCCTCAAGGTCTAGCGGTTACGAAGGATGGTATCATATGGGAAACTGAGCATGGGCCCAGAGGTGGTGACGAATTAAATATCGTAAGAAAAGGAATTAACTACGGTTGGCCTAAAATCACCTATGGAATAAATTATATTGGAACTAAAATAACCGATTATACTGAAATGGAAGGAATGGAGCAGCCGATCTGGCACTGGACACCAAGTATCGCTGTTTGTGGGATGGCTATTTATGAGCATTCTTTATTTGACAAATGGGATGGCAATATACTTGTAACATCGTTAAAAGATGAATACCTTGAAAGAATTATCGTTAATAAAGATAAGTATATAGCGCGTGAGAATATCTATAATCCTGGTAGTCGCGTAAGGGATGTAGAGGTTGGACCTCAAGGTAAAATTTATGTAGCTCTAGAAGATCCGGGTAGAATTGTAGTTTTAACCCCTGCAGATTGAACACGACATCAATTTTGCAATTGTTTCTAGTTGTATATTTGCTTAATAATAAATTTTAGTGTATTTTTTGTTATAATTAGGTAATCATTATGATAAAAATTTCTATTCTTTTCGTTATTTCATTCTCATTTATTTTTTCCCAGAATACCTATGTCCCTGATGACAACTTCGAGCAGGCTTTGATTGATCTAGGATATGACACAACTCTAGATGATTCTGTTCTAACAGCAAACATCATCGGTGTAACCGCTTTGAATGTGGAGAATAAATCAATAAGTGATTTAACGGGTATTGAAGCTTTTGCAGCATTAGAAGATTTGCGCCTCTGGCGAAATTCATTAACTAGCTTGGATGTGACCAAGAATACTGCTTTAAAATCACTAACTTTAGGCCAGAATTCATTAACTAGCTTGGATGTGACTAAGAACACTGCTTTACAAAGACTATCTGTCACTTCTAATAGCTTAAAGAGCTTGGATGTGACCAAGAATACAGCTTTAAAAGAACTCTGGTGCGATTTCAATTCACTAACTAGCTTGGATGTAAGCAACAATACAGCATTAGAATGGCTGTATTGCCCTTCGAATAGCTTAACCACTTTAAATATGAAAAATGGAGCTACTAGCCAATTATATAAATTTAATACAACGCGGAATTACAGTCTTAACTGTATAGAAACTTTAGACCCAACTTATGCTACCACAAACTGGACTGATATAGATCCAGGCGCATCCTTCAGCCTTAGTTGCATGGAAGATTTTGAATGGAAGAGTAGCGCTTCAGATACAATTAATATCACTAAAACAAATCTTACGGATACCTATACGCTTCAATGGGATGCCATTACTGCTGGTACTGCTTGGTGGGATTCCATTAATTATCTGGTTTACGCCAAAATAGGACTTTATCCTCCAGAGGAAATATATGATACATCCAGCATATCGGTTCCTATAACCTATCATGAGATATTAGAGGGTGTGTTTGAAGGGAGTCCCGTTAATAAAGCAACAGTTAAGTTTGAAGTGATTGCTAAAAAAGGCGCTTATTCAAAAAACATATCAGGTGATGACAGGGTTCTGTTTGTAAATCGCTATGAATACCTCTCAACTGAAGACGAAGGAGTTCCTGTTGAGTTTGCGCTGCATGATAATTACCCCAATCCTTTCAATCCAAGCACGCAGATACGTTTTGATCTACCAGAGACAGGTAACGTTAATTTGACCATCTATAATATGCTAGGACAAAAGGTAAGAACCTTTAAGATGCAAAGCGCACCTGCGGGTTATCATGTCTTAAATTGGAATGCAACGAATGATTTCGGTACTCCTGTATCAGCGGGCGTATACCTATATCAACTGCAAACAGATGGGTTTATTAAGACCAAGAAAATGGTCTTATTGAACTAGATAAATTCTATTTATTAATGATATAAACAGCCATAATGGCGAAAAATCCGCCAATTACTGTTGTTAGTGCTATAACCTCTCCTAGGAATATAGATGAGGAAATAACAGCAGAAAATGGAACGATAAACATAAAAGAAGAGGCCTTACCTGATCCTAGTTTCATTGTTGTAATAAAATAAGCAGTAGTACCTAGGCCAAGCGCAATCATCGATATCAGTAAGAAATTGATCCAAAAAATCCAATCAAAACTAAAAATTGCAGTTAATGCGTCGATTGGAAATACTGGTAACGCAAATAGCATCGCAATTCCATAGACCCAAAAGCTAAAATTTATTGGATGCAGTTCAAAACTTGCTTTTTGAGTAAATATAGTTGCTCCAGCCCAAACAGTAGCTCCTATTAAGAAATAAATATTTCCAGAAGAAATAACCGTATTTGCATTCATTTCCCAAGCCCTTA
>PASZ01000025.1 GCA_002712245.1 Fidelibacterota bacterium
CCTCTTCCTGGACCCACTGGAATTAAATTATCCTTCGCATATTTAACAAAATCTGCTGTAATCAAAAAATAACCAGCAAAACCCATTTTTTTAATTACATTTAATTCGTGGTTTAATCTAGACTCTAGTTGAGGCGAATAGTCACCATATCTATTTTTAACTCCGTCAATACATAATGATTTCAAATACTCATCAGGATTAGAATCCTCAGCGCCTTTTGGTATTGGGAAATTTGGAAGATGGTAATCTCCCATAGGTATTTCAAATTCAATACTATCTGCAATCCTTCTAGTGTTTTCAATGGCACCTGGAACATCTTTAAACATGTCAAACATCTGATCTTGAGTCTTAAAATAGAATTCAGGTGTTGCATAGCGCAAGCGCTTAGGATCATCTCTATCTTTTCCAGTTCCAAGGCAAATATGAACATCATGCGCTTCCCAGTGTTCATGTTTTGCATAATGTGCATCATTCGTGCAAACCATTGGCAAATTAAGTTCGGCACTCAATTTTTTCATATTTTGTATATTTTGTATTTCATCAGGAATACCATGGTTTTGAACTTCTAAATAAAATCGATTTTCAAAAATTTCTGCAAAATTTAGTGCAGCTTTTTTTGCACCACCCCAATCATCTTTTAACATCTTTTCTGGAATTTCACCTTTTAAACATCCCGATAAGCAAATAATACCCTCACTATGTTTTTTTAGTAATTCCATGTCAATTCTTGGCCTGTAATAAAACCCTTCTAAATATCCATGGGTTACAAGCTTCATTAGATTTTGATAACCAGTGTAATTTTGGGCTAAAAGAACCAGATGATTATTCCCCCACCCTCCATCAGATCTAGGTTTTTTTTCAAATCTGCTTCCAACAGCAACATAAACTTCGCAGCCAATGATTGGTTTTACACCGGCTTTCTGAGCTGATTTATAGTAGGGAATCACACTAAACATATTTCCATGTTCAGTAAGCGCAACTGAATCCATTCCAAGGTCATCTATAGTGTTGACTAATGTCTGCACAGTTTGTGCTCCATCTAACAAACTATAATCTGAATGATTATGTAAATGTACAAATTCTGACTTCATTTAAATTTTAACCTTCAATACTCTTTTATCATTATTATAATCTGGGACTAATTCAATATTATTATAGCCTTTTGAGCGAAATAGCTTTGCCACTTTTTCAGGGTGATCATTTATTCCAACTTCAAGAACCATCCATCCTTCTTTTTTTAATAACTTGGGACCAAGATCTGCAAACCTTTCATAAAAACGAAGTCCATCGATAAAATCAGTTAAGGCAATTTCAGGCTCATATTCTTTTACATCAACCATAACATTTTTCATTTCCTCTAAGGCAATATATGGAGGATTTGAAACTATAATATCAAAATGATCAGATGGAATTTCTTTTAAAAAATCCAGCTTAAGAAAGTTTACATTTTTTGTTTTATGATAATCTGAGTTTTCTTGGGCTTTATTTAGCGCATTTTGAGATATGTCAATAGATAAAATTTTAGCATCAACTCGCATTAATGCAATTGATATTGAAACACAGCCAGAACCAGTACCCACTTCTAAAATTTTAGGATGTGATAATTTATTTATACATTCTAATGAGATATCTACTAACCTTTCAGTCTCAGGTCTGGGTATTAGAACATCATCATTTAAGAAATATTTATTTCCATAAAATTCTGTAACTCCCACGATGTATTGAAGTGGCATTCTTTTTAATCTTTTTTTAATCCATTTTTTTAAAATTGCTAACTTGTCATTTGGCACTTTTTCTTCAAAGTTGATATACAAATCAACTCTTTTGTAATCTAATAAATCACACAACAACCATTCTATTTCTTGTTTGGGGTTATCAAATTTATGATGTTTAAAATAATCTTCACCCCACTTTATCAAATCAATTATCCGCCAGACTTGTTTTTTTTCTTTAACTGCTTCCAATCTATTTATACAACTTCAGTGAGCTTTAGCTGTTGGTCTGCTAATGTAAGATTATCAATCAGTTCATTTATTTGTCCATCCATTACGCCATCTAAATTAAACGCTGTAAAATTAATCCTATGATCAGTGATTCTACCTTGAGGAAAATTATACGTCCTTATTTTAGCGGATCTATCACCTGTAGAAACCATGTCTTTTCTAGCTGCTGCCCGTTCTTTAGCTAATTGTTCTCGCTCTGCTGCAAGCAGTCTCGATCTTAATACTTTTAACGCTGCGGCTTTATTTTTATGTTGGGAGGTTTCATCTTGACATGTAACAACTAGTCCTGTAGGTATATGCGTTATTCTTATCGCAGATTCAGTCTTATTAACATGTTGTCCACCAGCTCCACTAGCTCTATAAGTATCAATTTTTAAATCAGCATCAACCAATTGAATATCTGCCTCCTCAGCTTCTGGTAAAACTGCTACAGTGGCAGCTGATGTATGGACCCTACCGCTAGTCTCTGTTTTTGGAACTCGTTGAACCCTATGAACACCGCTTTCAAATTTTAGCATACCATATGCCCCATCCCCACTGATAGACATAATTAGTTCTTTATAGCCTCCAATTCCAATTGGATTAGATTCCATAACCTTATAATGCCATTTATTTCTTTCTGCAAATCTTGAATATACTCTAAATAGATCTGCTGCAAATAGAGCAGCTTCATCTCCACCTGTTCCTGCACGAATTTCTAAAATAATATTTTTATCATCGTTTGGATCATGCGGTAGTAATAATATTTTCAATGCATCTTCAATTTGGGAAGCTTCAGATTTTAAATCGTCTAACTCATCTTTAACTATTTTCTTTAATTCTTCATCGTCTCCTTCAAGTATAGATTCATCTTCGCTGATTTGACTATGAACTGAAATATATTTTTTAGATTTATCAATGATTGGTATCAGTCTTCTATGTTCTCTAGTAACTTCTTTATATTTATTCTGATCATTAATCAGGTTTGGGTCAATCATTTGCTTTTCTAAATCTTCAAAATGAAGGATTAGTTCTTGAAGCTTATCAATCATCCAACTGCTTCAGCTACATATTGCTTTCCAGACATAGAATCAAGTTTCTTTCCAAATGCTTTTTCAATAGCATGAATTGCTACTTCCACCATCTCATCATCTGGTTGACGAGTAGTAATGTTTTGCAACCACAACCCGGGTGTTCTTAGTATTCTGAAGAATAAATTATCATTTCTTGAGCTAATTTTAATTAGCTCATAAGAAATCCCTGCAACGATAGGTATCATTGGTAAATGAAACAGCAACCTAGAAACAAGTGTAATATTTCCGGTAAACATCATTATAAAGCTATCAATTATTGAAAACACAATTATTGCTGATAATAAAACTATAAACATAAAGCTTGTACCGCATCTTGGGTGTTGAGTAGGAAAAAGCTGTGCATTTTTTACACTTATTTTTTTGCCAGACTCAAAGTTATAGACAACCCTGTGTTCGGCTCCATGATATTGAAAGAGCCTTTTTACATCATTCATTCTTGAAATTAAAAAAAGGTATAAAATAAAAAAGGATATTCTAATAAATCCTGATGCGATATTGAACAATATAGCATCTTTTTCAACGGCAAATAAATTTGTTGTTAACAACATTGGAGCTATCATAAATAGTGAAATAGCAAGCGCGATTGCGAAAAGTGAAGAGAAAAAATCTGATAATCTATTTTTAGGTTTATTTTTTTCATCAGGTATAGCAATATCTGCTGACCAATGCAATGTCTCCATACCCATTTTCATTGATTCGTATAATCCGGCCATACCTCTTAAAATAGGTTGTTTCCAAATCGATGATTTTTCCCCCAATGCAATGAATTTTTTTCTATATACATGAATCTTACCATGAGGGTCTCTAACTGCGGTAGCGTATGCTCCAGGAACTCGCATCATTACCCCCTCAATCACCGCTTGGCCACCTACGAGAATTGTAGGCTTCATAATTGATATAAAAATGGTTTTTATCATAATTATTCTTTATGATTTTTTATCATATTTCTTTTTAAACTTCTCAATCCTACCTGCGGTATCCACTAATTTTTGCTTACCAGTGTAAAAAGGGTGGCATTCAGAACAAATATCAATAGTTTGGTCACCCATCGTGCTAAATACTTTAAATGAATATCCACAAGAACACGTTATTGTTCCTTCTTTATAATCAGGGTGTATATCTAGTTTCATTTTTTACCTTAAATAGTTAATTGATTTGTTGAATTATTTTTTTTACTCTATTTATACCTTCTTTAATAGTTTTTTCATCAATCGCATATGAAAATCGTACATAGCCAGGGGCTCCAAAACCATCACCAGGAATTGTAGCAACATATGCCTCATTTAAAAAAACCTCACAAAGGTCAAAAGAATCTTTAATTATTTTTCCATCAAAAGATTTTCCCATATAATAGCCAAAATCTGGAAAGGCATAAAATGCTCCTCCAGGTACAAGACATTTAACCTCTGGTAGATAGTTTAGCAATTTAATCATATAATCTCGTCTTTTCTTAAAAACTATTATCATCTGATCAACAGCTGATTGATCTCCTCCCAATGCCTCTATAGATGCGACTTGTCCAATAGAATTTGCACAAGAGGTGGCCTGTCCTTGTATCTTAGACATTGCTTTAATTATTTCTATATCTCCAAATGTATATCCTATCCGCCAACCGGTCATTGCATATGTTTTTGACATGCTCATGCAGGTAACAATATTTGCATCAATATTGTTATCAATTGCTAATTTTTTACTTACGGTGTGCTCGCCATCAAATACTAATCTTTCATAGCATTCATCTGAAATAACTACCCAGTTTTTTTCTTTAGCTAATTTTAAAATTTCAAGTATAGTTTTTTTAGACCATACTGATCCAGTTGGATTTGAAGGGGAATTAATAATTATACCTTTAACATTTTTATTTTCAGCAGCAATTATATCGCCAATATCTGGTTCAAAATTATTATTTGGATCCGTATCAATTAAAATTGGAGTAGCATCCGATAGAATAACAAATTCTGGAAATGAAACCCAATAAGGCTTAAAAATGATAACTTCATCACCAGTCTGAAATAATGCTTGGCAAGCTAAATAAAGACTTTGTTTTTCTCCATTAGAAACAAGAACCTCTTCAGGGGAAATGCTGATATTATTTTCACGTTTAACTTTATCACAAATAGCATTTCTAAGCTCGATCATACCAGAACCTGCAGTATACTTTGTATAACCATCATCCATAGCTACTTTTGCAGCATCAATTATATTCTTTGGTGTATTAAAATCGGGTTGACCTGCACTGAAGCTAATAACATCGTGCCCTGCATGCTTTAATTCTGCAGCTCTAGAAGTCATTTCTAGCGTAAACGAAGGCTTAACCTTATGTACTCTATCAGCAAATTTCATTATTTAATCGTATGTTGTTTTTTGTGGTATTCTTCAGAATTATAATTTATTGAGCCTTGGTTATCTTTTTTCATTTTTGATTTAGGATTAATTGTTTTTTTATTTTTATTATTATGATTTGAGTTTAATCTATTTTCTGAAAAAGTTTTTGATTTAGGATTTTTTGATTTAAATCTTTTTTTCTTTTTCTTTCTGTGTTTTGAAATAATTGGTTTTGGAACTTTTTCAACTTCGAGCTCAGTAAGAGATGATGTAAGATTATTTTCATCTGTAATGGCTTTTGATATTTCTGCGTCTTTAATTAATGCCTCAAACTCTTCAGAATGAAAATCAAAATTTTCATCACTAAATTCTCCTAAAATAGCCCCATGTCCACTAGTTATTCCATTTCCGATTCCAATATAGTTTGGCAAAATTAAATTAGTATAAAACTCACCATCAAAGGCCCCCCAGCCTTTATGATCTAAAATAGATGGCGTAAGCGAAGAAATTTTGATTTTGGAAAAAATGTTTTTTTCAAACTCAAATCCCATCTCTCTAGCAATAAAAACTATATTTTCACCGAGTAATTTATTTAAAAACTGCAATCGATCATTATCATTCGAAGAATGGTATTTATTTTTTGTGCTGTGATTAAGCGCCACCCAATTTGAAACAAATCTGTACTTATAAAGGGTAGACGTTAAATGAAATAATTCTGCCTCTTCTTGGATTTCACTTTCTTGGATCTGAAACGTAATATCTCCAAAATTAAGTTCTTTAATACGCCCTTGTAATTTTAAAATTGGATCTACGCCTTGATTTAACCCAATCAAAAAAATTTCTTCATTAAAAACCTTAACTTGGATTCTTGGATATAAAAACTTTTTTCTGTATTGCCCATTGAGCATTGGAACAATTTCTTCTTTGGAAAATTGTTTCATAATTACCCCTTTGACTTGATAGGGTGTTTTGCGAACAGGTTTATCTGTTTTGTATTTAATTAAGATTGATTTTGTTTTGGAGGAGTCAGTAATCATAGGTGTAATAGTTACTGACTCATCGTTTCCATAAATTCATCATTGGTTTTGGTTCTTCTCATTCTGTCTTGTATAAATTCCATAGCTTCTATGACATTCATATCATTAAGTAATTTTCTTAATATCCACATTCTAGCTAAAACTTTCTTGTCAAGCAGTAGCTCCTCTTTTCTTGTACCAGATCTAATTAAATCAAATGAAGGATAAATTCGTCTATCACTTAGCTTTCTATCCATTACTAATTCCATATTACCCGTACCTTTAAATTCTTCAAAAATTACTTCGTCCATTCTACTACCCGTATCAATTAATGCTGTGGCAAGGATTGTTAGGCTTCCGCTCTCTTCTGTATTTCTTGCGGCGCCAAAAAATTGCTTTGGTTTTTTTAATGCATTGGAATCAACACCGCCAGACAAAATTTTACCACTGTGAGGAATTACAGCATTATGTGCTCTACCCAAACGTGTAATGCTATCTAGTAAAATTACAACATCTTCACCAAACTCCACCATCCTCCTAGCCTTTTGAATCACCATATCTGCAACCGCTACGTGCCTTTCTGGAGCTTCATCAAAAGTAGAACTGATGACCTCTGCCTCAACATTTCGCTTCATATCTGTAACTTCCTCAGGTCTTTCATCAATCAATAAGATTATCATTTTTATTTCGGGATGATTTTTGGTTATTGCATTTGCAACTTTTTGCATTAAAACAGTTTTTCCAGTTTTAGGTTGTGCAACAAGGAGGCCGCGCTGACCTTTTCCAACCGGGGAAATCATATCCATTACTCTTGTTGATAGATCTTTTGGATTTACCTCTAAATTCAACTTTTCTTCAGGATAGAGTGGTGTCAGGTTATCAAATAAAATTGCTTTTCTAAGCTCATCAGGATCTTTTCCATTAACCTCCTCAACTTTTAAAAGAGCATAAAATCTTTCTTTTGATTTGGGGGGTCTGATTTGACCTGAAACCTCATGTCCTGTTCTCAATCCAAATCTTTTGATTTGTGATGGGCTAACGTAAATATCATCCGGCCCTGGTAAATAATTAAAATTGGGGCTTCTTAAAAAACCATAGCCTTCATTTAGAACCTCAAGTACCCCTCTGGCAGTTATGCCACCATCCTTTTCCATTTGAGCTTCTAAAATCTTGACAATAAGCTCTTGCCTATTCATACCTGAATAGCTATCTATCTCAAGCTTTATGGCAAGCTCAGTGAGTTCTTTAATTCTTAGTTTTTGTAATTCACTAACATTCATAAATAAGTAACCTTAATTAATTTATTAAAATAAGCTTAGAAATATATTTTTGAGGAGTACGCCCAAGCCTAGGCTGGGTCTTTATAAACACGTATATCAATAATTAAGATAGATATTACAAAATTTTATTTAAAAATGCCAAATTTATCAAAAACTGCTTTTGCAAGATAATGACTACCCATAATAATGCCGGGATGATGACTGCTTTTAACACGATTGATAAGTATATCAAATGAATTTTTAAGTGAATCTACCATTTCAATATTTATATGATTAGAATTGTTATTAAAATACTTGAAAAGCTCATTCGCATTCATAAGCTCTAATTTATTAGACCCTGTTATAATCAACGATTTATATTGATTGATTAATTCATTGGAAATTAATTCAACATCTTTATCTCCTTTGATTGAAAGAACTATATGAGGGAGTTTGTTATAAATAGAAACTATAGAATCAGTTGTTACATCAATACCTTTGGCATTATGTGCTACATCATAATAGATTGGTAATTTATTGGAAATTTTTTGTAGGCGTCCATTCCATTTTGTTTGATTTAAACCATGCTGAATAGTCTGATGATTAATTTTACTATCAAATGTTTTTGCAATTGCAATTGCGGTTGTTGAATTTTGAGATTGATGATAACCAATTAGCGGTGAAGTAAATTTACCCCATTTAGATTTAAACTCTGTCCCTGAGGTAGTAAGATTGATATTGCTAATTTTACCAATATCAATTACAGAGGAATTCATTTTTTGAGCAACTTTAAGTATATAGCTTTTTAATTCTCGATCCTGAGTTGAAAGAACAAGTGGTATATTTCTCTTAATTATTCCTGATTTTTCTTTTGCAATTTTTAATATATCATCCCCTAATATATGTTGATGATCAAGAGAAATTGGTGTAATTGCTGTGATCTGTGGTGAAATAACATTAGTAGAGTCTAATCTAACGCCTAAACCAACCTCAATTATTGCAATATCAACTTTTTTTTGGTAAAAATAATTTAGTGCCATAACTGTTGTTGTTTCAAAAAAAGTAGATTGAATACGATCAATTTCATCATCGTATTTATCTAAAAATGATACAATTTCATCATCAGATATTGATTGGTCATTAACTATAATTCTTTCATTAAATCTAATTAGATGTGGCGATGTATATAGACCAACTTTGTATCCAGCTGATCCTAATATAGATGCAAGCATAGACGAGGTAGACCCTTTCCCATTAGTCCCTGCAATATGAATTGTATTTAGTTGATGATGGGGGTTACCACATGATTCTAATAAATCTAATGTGTGCTCTAAACCTTCTTTAATTCCCAATCTTTTAAGACTGTAAAGGTAGACTAGTTTATTTTTTATTTGTTTTGTTGTATTAATGATTAGAAATGTAAAAGAAAATAAATTAAATCTGGAATTTAATTTTCAGCTAAATATTGCTCACGTGAATACCTAAATTTTACAATCGCTTTGTAAACACAATTTGCTATAATCTGTCTATATTTTGAATTTCTAAGGCTTTTCTCTTCGTTTCTATTGGTTAAATAGCCCGCTTCAATTAAAATATTTGGCATGCTTGCTCCTATCAAAACATGAAAACCTGCTTGTTTAACACCTCTGTTTTTGGATTTAAGTTTTTTAGCCATTTCCTCTTGTATCATTGCTGCCAATTCTTCACTTTCTTTCATAAATACACTTTGAGCCATAGTTGCCATAATTAAATTTTCTCCAGATAGGTCTTTGTATCTGTTGTTTGTCCTGTCTTCGTATTTAATTACCTCATTTTCCCTTGAAGCAACTTCGATCGCATCCTCTGTTTTTCCAGGGCGAAGTAAATAAGTTTCAAATCCATAAACTGATTTATTTGGACTTCCATTCAAATGAATACTCAAAAACATTTTTCCATTTGATTCATTAGCAATTTTTGTTCGTTTCCATAATGGTATAAATATATCCTCTTCACGAGTATAAATAACTTTTAGTTTGGTATTTTTTTCTAAAAGAAGACCAATCCGTTTAGTAATATCAAGCGCAATATCTTTTTCTTTCGTCCCTCTGGGGCCCATCGTACCAGGGTCTTTGCCACCATGACCCGCATCTAAAACAATCGTGTCAAGCTTCCANCGATCCTTTACCTCTTTGATGCGTGCAACACTATTATCCATAGGTGTCCTAAGTGATACAACAATCTCACTGGGATCTTTTCCTTGATAAAGTTCATGGCTATCAACTTTTGTCTTTATTTGAAGGGCAATTTGGGCAGTATTTTCCAATTGGTCAGCTGCAATTCTTCTAACTACACCACGTATATCACTTCTTCTAATTTCAGTTGTATCAACTAATGCATTGGCAATAGTAATGTAAAACCATCCATTTTCATGAAAAAACGAGCTTATATTTCCTTCGGGAAANCTTGATCGTGTTTTTATCCTCAATATTGTTCCATTTGCTTTTTCATTTATTTCAATTCCAGTTATATTGAACTCTTTAATATCAATATCCAATACCATTCGCCTAGAATCATAACCAATTCCAGGCAATGTTGTTTCGCGAATTAAATTAAAAAGTGCTTCTGCTTGAACATATATGTCATCGCTATCCCAAATTGCATAAGAAGGCATTTGATAAACACGCTCATCAACTAAAACGTAACTACTATTGCCAGATATTTTTAATCTATTATTACCAATGTAAAGCACCATTTTTAGTCTTTCTGTATTTACAAATGGCTGTCTTGATGATAGCACCCTTGAAACATCCTTAGCAGAAACATATACNCCTCTCAGATTATCCAGCGTTCTTATTTGATCTGTTGAATTATTTGTACGGTTAACTACGCGGACCGTTGAAGATTTTGCTTCAGATATAATTAAGCTAAATAATAAAAGGAAGTATGATAATTTTCGTGAAAGAAACATATAATAAATTTTTTCAGTATGTAAAATGCNATGAAAGATAGAGAGAAAAAAAGAGAAATCTAAATTAAAATAAAAACGCTCCATATTTTACAACATGGAGCGTCTTCTTTTTTTATTTGGTATTAACTAGTTCTTGTTATACCAAAAAACAATGATCATTAGTGCAAGTAGACCTGCAAATCCAGCATCGCCGAACTTGCTCATCAATTCACCCATCGCAGCAACTACACCAAAATAATCATCAAAGAGAATGCCAACAACAATGCCAAGCATGACTAGCCCCGTTAGAAGGGAAGTTACATCCTCAACAAATGCTGTTACGGTGTCAAAGGCCTTTTTCATTTCTTGTCTCCTAAAATTATTTAAGCAGAAAGGGGCTCTTTAAAAAGAGCCCCTTCAATTTCTACTGGTTAAGCGGCCCAAGAAACAAAGATTAGTAAAGCCAATAGACCAGAGAATCCACCATCTAAAAAGGACTCAACTAAATCTACAATCCCTCCAATTGGGTCAAACCCAGTTGAATATATGATGTTTACAAATACAAACATCACAATAAGTGCTTTAACTAAGCCAACTACTGAAGTGGCAATCCCTGATACGGTTGAAGTAAAATCAGCCATTAGGTTCCTCCTTGGTTAGGTTTAATCGAACATGAAAAAAGGGGGCAGGTATCCCTGCCCCCTTTTTGTTCAATTCTTTCGCGTTTGTGTATGTGGTTATATGTTCCACTGTATTATTTATGTTGCCGGAATTTAAACATAAAAGTGTATTAATCAATAAACTTTGAAATTTCTTTATTTTTTGATGTTTTCGTTTCAGTAATAGCTAAATATGTTGCTAAGATTCAAAAGTGTATTTATCAAATAAATCTATTATTTAATGAAAATTATNAACTTACATGCAAGAGAATTACTTGACTCCAGGGGCAACCCTACACTAGAGGTCGAATTAATGCTAGATAATAACATACCTTCTAGTGCGATTGTTCCCTCTGGTGCTTCTACTGGTGAAAATGAAGCTATTGAGTTGCGAGATGGTGATAAGTCTAGATTCCAAGGTAAAGGCGTGTTAAATGCAGTTGATAATGTAAACACTACCATTCTTAATAATATAAAAGATAAAGTTTTTTATTCTCAAGCTGAGTTGGATAGCTATTTAATAGATCTTGATGGTACTCAAAATAAGAGTGGTTTGGGTGCTAATGCTATCCTTGGTGTTTCTATGGCATATGCAAGAGCCCAGGCTCAATATTCTAACATACCTCTGTATAGATCCTTTAATGATTCATTTAAGTTTTTAATGCCTGCACCTATGATTAATATTATCAATGGGGGGAGCCACGCAAATAATAATGTTGATTTTCAAGAATTTATGATTTACCCATTAGGTGCTAAGTCATTTTCTCAAACGCTAAGAATGGGTTCTGAAATTTTCAATCAATTAAAATTTTTATTAAATCAAAAGGGATTTTCAACCGCTGTTGGTGACGAGGGTGGCTTTGCGCCAAATCTTAGGTCAAACCAAGAAGCGATTGAAATTATACTTGAAGCAATTGATAAAACCCCTTATAGCGCTGGAAAAGAAATATTTATATCATTGGATATTGCAGCAAGTGAATTATTTGATAACAAAGAATATTATATGCATTCTGAAAATAAAAAACTATCTAGCGATAAGATGATTGAATATATAATAAGTTTAGTTAATCAATACCCCATTATATCTATCGAAGATGGTTTAGATCAAAATGACTGGTCTGGCTGGATTGAGCTTAACTCATCTATTGGAAATAAATGTCAAATAGTTGGTGATGATTTAACAGTAACAAATAAAGAATATCTAGCAAAATCAGTTCAGTGCAAGGCTATGAATGCAATTTTAATAAAGTTAAACCAAATTGGAACAGTAACTGAAACAATAGAGACAATCAACCTTGCAAAAAAACACCAGTTTGGAACAATTATTTCACACCGATCCGGAGAAACTGAAGATACAATAATTTCTGACTTTTCAGTGTCACTGGGTACTGGACAAATCAAAACAGGATCTTTATGTCGGACTGACNGAATTGCTAAATATAATCAATTATTAAGGATTGAAGAGCAACTCGGCAGTGAAGCAATTTTTGNAGGACAAAAAGCTCTAGGGTTCAATTAAAATGAAAAGGATCAAGCAAAAAAGGAATTCAATTAGGAATAAATCAAATATTCAAAAGAAAATTATCAAATTGTTGCTCCTCCTTGGCTTTTCTGTTCTTTTGATTTCCTTCTTTTTTGGTGATCATGGATTATATCATCTCTATACATTAAAATCAGAGCGAAATAGAATTCAAAAAGAAATAGATTTTTTAAGGAACCAAAGAATGGTACTTGAGGACGAAAAGACCAGGCTTAAAACTGACTATAAGTATATTGAGGAAATGGCTAGAGAAAAATATCGTATGGCAAAAAAAGGTGAAAAAGTTTTTAAGGTTATCGAAAAGAAAGAGGACTAGTCTTTTTTAATATCTCTGCCTAATCGTTTACTATAAGTGTAAAGCTGATCCTTTTCATCATCACTAAGCGAATTAAATCCATCAGTACTGACTTTGTCAAGCAAGCGATCAACTTTTTTTTGTAAACTAATTGCATTTGCTTTTCTTCTTTCAGACTTTCTATTTATTGACTCAGCAATTTTACGGTTAACTAAAATAGATATTTTATATCTTAGATTTGGAAATTTAAGATATAAAAAGCCCACAATCATTCCAGATAGATGGGTAATATGGCTTATATTTGAACCTGATCTGTCAATAGAAGAAACAAATGCTATTGCTGCAAGAATTATTACAAAGTATTTTACCTTAATTGGAAATAAAAAATAGATCAATACTTTTCTATTTGGGAACATTAGTCCATAAGCGAGTAATATTCCATAAATGGCCCCACTAGCTCCTACAAGAGTTAAATATTTTTCACCCATAAAAGTGTTATATGTTGTGCCTAAATTAAATGAAAGCCAAATTAATCCTGATCCAATTCCAGTAACGAAATAGTATTGTAAAAACTTTCTACTTCCCCAAATTGATTCCATTTCTGTACNAAACATCCACAAAACAAACATGTTCATAAAAATATGGAAAAAGTCACCATGAATGAACATATAAGTAACAGGTTGCCATAATTTTGGGTTGGAAGAAAGCCCCAAGCTTAATAAGTCAAATTGATTAGCCATAAAATAACTTAATAAAAACAATACGGCATTTATAGAAATCAAAGCTTTTATTACATTTGTAAATCGTTGAGATTTAAAGGAATAATCGCCATGTTCTGATTGAAATTGATATCTCATAGTTTTAAATATACTAAATACATTTTGTATTAATTCATTGTCTCTTTAATAAATTCTAATGATTTTAACTTAGCTAATCCTTCGAAATGTATTCGTAAACATGTATTTAAATAATTTGCGATAATACTTCTATCTTTTGAAGTAAGTGTCAAATTTTTATCTATACCTGAATTGCTCTCTTCAAAACTATTGAAGATTTTTTTTGAATTAGCAGATTGAAAAGGATTGGGGAGAGGGGTATTATCTACATCCGTTTGTGTAAAGTCGGGCTTAAATCCAAGTTTAGCTAAAATTTGATATTGGTAGTACCAAAATGTTAGGTTGTCATGTCCAGTGTTGTTTTCTATAGAGAATAGTGCCTTAGATAATTCATCAAAGAGTTCATCGTTCGGATCATTGTCTCCTAAACACTTATCAGTTAATTCCATTAATGCCATACAATATGATATTTTTTTAAAGTTTTGTGATATGTGTTTCCATGTATTAGTGAAACTTGATTTAGAAATAGTTTGGAGATTTTTTGTTGGTTTGTAGTAATAAACTATATCTAAACAATTTGTTGGTTGAAAATGTGCGCTTCTACTGGACTTTTTTCTCCTGGCGCCATGAACTATAAAACTCAGCTTACCTCTATTTCTGACAAAACATTTTGCAATAATACTACTTTCGCCATAAGGAAAGCGTTTAAGAACAATAGCATTAGAGTTACTAATCATTATTATTCTTATTCAATAAGCTTTAGCAAAAATCACTTCGTGCTTTGCGGGTCTACCTGTGAAAATACAAACGCGGTTTTTAGGTTTTTCATCAAAAAGTATCACTCTAATAGTTGCCTTTGTTTCATTTTTTATAGCTTCTTCAGTTTTGCTATCTCCATCCCAACCACACCGTACAAAGCCATNATTATTTTCTATAATTTCTTTGAATTCATCATAGCTTGTCACGNTATGAGTATTTTTATTTCTAAATTTTAAGGCTTGATTAAATAAAGACGATTGAATTTTTTCAAGCAACTCTGGGATTTGTTTAACNAATTTGTTTTTACTTATTTCTTTCTTTTCTCCGGTGTCTCTTCTAGCAATCATAATACTATTATTTTTAATATCTCTAAGACCAATTTCTAATCGCAAAGGGGCNCCTTTAACTTCCCATTCGTTGAATTTAAAACCTGGGCTTTCTTTTCTCCAGTCCTCATGAACTCTAATATGGTTTTCCNTTAGCTCTTTTAATATTGGATCTATATAATCCTTAATAATATTAATTTCATCTTCATTTTTAAATATAGGAATAAGGACTACTTGGTAGGGTGCAATCTTAGGAGGGAGTCTTAATCCCTTTTCATCTCCATGGGTCATAATTACTCCCCCAACAAGCCTTGTGCTCACACCCCAGCTGGTTGCATAAACAAATTCTTCTTTATTATCTTTTGATTGAAAGGTCACATCAAATGCTTTGGCAAAATTTTGCCCTAAATTATGTGACGTCCCTGCCTGCAATGCGCGTTTATCTTTCATCATTGCTTCTATGCAGTAAGTTTCATCAGCCCCTGCAAATTTTTCAGATTCTGATTTAAGCCCTGTTAGAACAGGCATAGCAAGATAATCCTCTGCTAGTTTACGGTAAAGCTCTAAAATTAAAAGCGTTTCTTTTTCAGCTTCTTCAGAGGATTCATGCGCAGTATGGCCTTCTTGCCACAAAAATTCTGTAGTTCTTAAAAAAAGTCTCGTTCTCATTTCCCAGCGTACCACATTAGCCCATTGATTGATTAATAATGGTAGGTCCCGATAGGATTGAATCCATTTCTTATACATTGACCAAATCACTGTTTCTGAAGTTGGCCTAACAATCACCTCCTCATCTAACCTTGAATCAGGGTCAACTATTATACCTTTATTTTCGTCAGACATCAGGCGGGTATGGGTGACCACTGCACATTCTTTAGCAAAACCCTCTATATGATCAGCCTCTTTGGCTAAAAAAGATTTAGGAATAAACAAAGGGAAATAGGCATTTACATGGCCGGTATCTTTAATCATTTTATCGAACGTATCTTTAATTAATTCCCATAAAGCAAATCCATAGGGTTTAATTACCATTGTTCCTTTTACGGGTCCATAATCGGCAAGGCCAGCCTTAACAACTACATCTGTGTACCATGCAGCATAATTTTCGCTTTGTGATGTAATACCTTTTGACATAATTATATCATAAAAAAATTGTACTGTAAATTACCGGGATATACTTGGCGTTCCAATTGAATTTGTAATTTGAATTAGTATTAATGAATTTATTGCATTATAATAAACATATTCTTGTAAGATTTGAGGGAGCGTTAGATGAAATATAAATTAATATTACCGCTAATTCTTTTATTAATCGGCTGCGACACTGAAAAGGCTGATATGATAATTCATAATGGCACAATATATACGATGAATGATTTGATGCCCACTACTGAATCTGTTGCAATAAGAAATGGTAAAATAATTGCGCTAGGCAAATATAGAGATTTGGATGATTTAATAACTCCTAGAACAAAAATTATAAATTTAAATGGTGCTATGATGACACCTGGANTAATTGAAGGCCATGGCCATTTTTATGGACTTGGTCTTGCAAAAATGCAACTGGACCTTTCAACGGCAGAAAGTTATGCAGAATTAGTCTCGATGGTTTCTGATGCGATAGATAGTTCTAACCCTGGTGAGTGGATCTTAGGTAGGGGTTGGCACCAAAGCAAGTGGAGTGATAATGCAGATAGTTTTATCAAAGGATTTCAAACACATGATAGTCTTTCTAAAATATCTCCAAATAATCCTGTTTGGCTTAAACATGCAAGCGGTCATGCAGGTTTTGCAAATCAGAAAGCAATGGATATAGCTGGGGTAAGCTCAGAAACTGAATTTGGATTTGGTGGTGAAATAATTAAAGATCTTTCTGGAAATCCAACAGGCGTTTTTAATGAGAGAGCACAAGGGTTAATNAGTAAACATGTAGATACAAATCTTGGTAAAGACTCTGACNTAAGAGCAATTGAGCTAGCNGTAAAAACGTGCCTCGAACATGGTATTACATCATTCCATGATGCTGGCACAGGTAGCAAAACAATTACAACTCTCCGATCGGCAATTGATAAAAATTTGTTAAAAGTGCGGGTTTATGCCATGCTCACCAGCCGTGACACATCATTGCTAAATCAATGGTATAAAAACGGTCCAGAAATTGGGACAGGAAATGATTTCCTAACGATACGCTCAATTAAACTTAATGCAGATGGCGCTTTAGGTTCTAGAGGAGCCTGGCTAATTGATGAATATACTGATAGACCAGGTCATTTTGGAATGGCTACGCAGTCTATGGATTACGTATATAAAGTAGCAAAAAATGGAATTCAAAATGGTTTTCAGGTAAACTCCCATGCAATCGGAGATCGTGCTAATCGAGAAATATTAGACCAATATGAAAAAGTGTTTAATGAATTTCCAAAACTGTCAAAAGATCATCGCTGGAGAATTGAACATGCACAACATATTGATCCTAAAGATATCCCCAGGTTTGGCAGTTTGAAAGTTATAGCATCCATACAAGGAATTCATATGTCTTCAGATAGACCATGGGCCATAAANAGATTNGGGCAAAAACGCATTATTGAAGGCGCATANGTGTGGAGAGATTTAATTAATCATGGTGCAATTTTAATCAATGGTTCTGATGTGCCTGTTGAGCCGATAGACCCTATTGCCTCATTTTATGCCAGNACAACCAGAAAAACTTTAAAAGGCTTGCCTAATTCAGGGTATGAACCGGAACAAAAAATGACTCGAATTGAAGCGATGAAAAGCTATACTATAAATGCAGCATATGGCGCTTTTGAAGAAAAATTAAAAGGGTCAATTGAGATTGGTAAATATGCAGATTTTGCAGTTTTTTCTCAAAACCTTATTACCGTTCCCGATGATAAAATTTTAGAAACAAAAATTTTATATACTATCGTTAATGGTAAAATTGAATACCAAGCAAATTGATAAGTAAAAATTCATTTAAGAAAATTAAATCCCTAAAGCAAAAAAAGTTTCGCGAAGAATATCAGAGGATTATTGTTGAGGGAGTCAGATCTATAGANTCAATAATTAATGATGGCGCTTTNATTNAAANANTAGTNTATACNCAAGAATTTCAATCAAAAAACTCTGATTTTATTAGTGGTTTCAATAATGAGTTATTAAATGAGATAACTGAAAAAGAAATGAATCAATTATCTAATTCAGTAACGCCGCCTGGGGTCTTGGTCGTGGCAAGATACCCTCAATATGATCTATTTGNTTCAAATAAAAATGCAATTTTTCTTGATCGAATTTCTGATCCGGGCAATCTGGGTACCATGATAAGAACAGCATCATGGTTTGGCATTGATCAAATAATTCTTTCTAAAGGTTGTATAGATCCATTTAATCCAAAAGTTCTGGCAGCTGCAATGGGGGNGCATTTCCAATTAAAATTTTTGGGAGAGGAAAAATTAGACCGATTAAATGATCANCTTTGGATTGGAGCCAGTATGGATGGAAAACCATTGAATCAATTAAACAGTCTAAATCAAAAATGGATACTTGTCATGGGTAGCGAAGCACATGGTATTGAAAAACCAATTAAATCAAAACTAAACATGCTGTATTCAATTCCTAAGATTGGCAAGGGNGAATCGCTTAATGTTGGTGTTGCAATGGGTATTTTTTTAAGCAAATTAGCACTATAATTGCTTTGTTTCACCATTGGTAAATAAAGTAGTAATTTCAATGATTATGGATAAAGTTGATTTGGAGCCCTATGAGCCGAGTATTAACAGTACGGCTTGCCTTTGGAATCGTTATTTTTTCGTTTCTGTGCTCTCTATTTATCGCTGCGATATTTAGTGCTTTAGACCCGTCTGCCCTTTCTGGATCAAATCTTGGTATATCTTCTTATATTGCATTATTTGTAGCCCAAATAATTTTGGTTTTACCTAGCGCTTTATTTCTATTTAAAAACGGACTTAATCTTTCAGACAATTTTCGACTTAATAAAATTTCAAAAGAAACTCTTTTCTTATCATTAATTTTATCTTTTGGAGCAGTTTTATTATCAAGTGAAATAAATATTCTAATTGATTTTATTTTTCCTATTCCAGAGTCTTTTCTAAATCTTGATTCTCTACTTGCTCCTGGAAATCCTCTTTCTTTATTATTGGTTATTCTTACAGTTGTATTTGTTGCGCCAATTGGTGAAGAAATGGTTTTTAGAGGATTTCTTCAAAGATATCTTGAAAAGTCATGGGGTGATCCTACGCGTGCAATATTGGTTTCTAGCTTATTTTTTGCTTTAATACATTTTAATCCATATTGGGCTATTCAAATTTATTTTATGGGA
Source organism: Fidelibacterota bacterium (assembly GCA_002712245.1). Classification (GTDB taxonomy): domain Bacteria; phylum Fidelibacterota; class Marinisomatia; order Marinisomatales; family TCS55; genus TMED108. Next base: position 19,357 of record PASZ01000025.1, read on the forward strand.
TTATTATTAGGATATTTATCATGGCTAACAAAATCAATCTACCCTTCTATTTTGATGCACATGGCAATTAATGGAACATCAATGTTATTCATATTTCTTGGTGAAAATGCTGAAAGTGCGCTTTTATGGAAAGGTCATATCAATCCATTATTATTAATTCTTGGAGCATATACATTTTGGTTCTCTCTAAAAAATATGCAATTTGCATACAGGAAATAAAATGAAAAAAGAAATGTACAGCTCAGAAATCACAGTGCTAAGGGATACATTTAGAAGGTTGCTTAGACGACATGCGAAAACTAATATCGTTAAGCTAATCGATAAAACGCACCCTGCAGATCTAGCTCTAATTTTTAGATATTTTAACGACACTGAACAGGATTCTATTTTTTCAAGTATGTCGGCTTCGGAAGAGACGGTAGAGTTTCTAAATGAACTTGATGAATCGATAACCACTCGATTAATTGAAAATGAAACGCCTAGTAGGCTTGCCGAGATACTTGAAGAAGCAAGTTCCAATGAACAAGCATATTTAATGGGACTTGTCAACGATAAGTTTGCTGCTTCTGTAATCAATCTTTTGCAGGTTGAAGAACAAGAAGAGCTTGAAGAAATGATGGGCTATCCTGAAGATAGTGCTGGAATTCTTATGTATACTGATGTCTTTACGCTACATCAAGATACAAAAGCAAGGGAAGCAATTTATGCTCTTCAGGATCAGGAAGAGGCAGAAATGGTTTTCTATCTTTACACCTTAGATGATGATGGAAGACTGACCGGTGTAATTTCGCTGCGAGATTTAGTGACGACGCCTGGGGATACTATGCTCAAAGACATTATGTCAAAGAATATTCAAGCGGTAAGGCCAGAAACCGATCAAGAAGAAGTAGCTAGGATTGTTTCCCAATATAATTTTTTAGCGGTACCTGTCGTTGATTCTGATGAAAAGCTCTTAGGTATTGTAACAGTTGATAATGTAGTTGATGTTATTAGAGAAGAAGCAACAGAAGACTTTCTTCAGCTTGCAGGTGCAGGAAAAGATAGAGAAATTTTACTAAAATCCTCTTGGGAAAACGCAAGAATTCGACTGCCTTGGCTTTTTGCCAGCTGGATTGGNGGTATTGTTGCCGCATTTATCATAGGGGTTTTTGATAATATCCTAGAAAACGCAATAGCATTAGCTGCATTCATACCTGTGATCATAGGTATGGGCGGTAATGTTGGTACGCAATCATCTACAATTATTGTGAGGGGTCTAGCTACAGGAAGAGTGAGTTTTGAAAATTCAATAACTATCCTATTTAAGGAGATGCGCGTTGGATTAATTTTAGGTATTTTATACGGAATGCTACTTGGCTTTTTTGCAATTTTTCAATTTATTGATACATCTCCAATGCTTGGGNTTGTGGTTGGATTAAGTATTTGTGTTTCAATGATACTTGCTGCGACAATTGGATCATTAGTGCCTTTAGTATTAAATCGGTTTGAAATTGATCCAGCAATTGCTACCGGCCCATTTGTCACAACCGCAATAGACATTATGGGTGTAGCTTTTTACTTCTTAATTGCACGATCTCTACTTTTAGGTATTTAATATGGAAAANAGAAATTTTATTAAATCGCATTGGAAGCATATAGTTATTTGGACAGTTATTCTTTCTGTAATTGTTGTAGCGTTNCGATATGGAATTGATAAGAAAGTGGTAGTGTTTGGTACAGTTTTAATTGGGGTTTTCACGCAAGCGTTCGCGGGTCTTGCTGCTTTAGTTGGGGCTTTACCCTTGATTGGTCCCTTTATAGTGAAAGTCTTTGCNCTGCCTATCATTTGGATCATTCATGCCAGCGGATCTTTGGTGGGAGCCGTAGCGATTAAAAAAGGTTATAGTAAAGAAATGGTAAAATCGCGAGTTCTTACTTTGGCNTTGTTCATTGGAATATTAATTGGATATATCATTGGTCATATCGTACCAATAAGATAATTACCTTTTCAAATGAATATACTAGTTCTACATGGTCCTAATCTAAANTTAGTAGGAAAGNTATCTGCAAAAGCTGGTGATAATATTACTTTAGGAAAAATCAATACNTCGCTGAANCGCACTGCAAAAGAATTANAATCTGATATAAAAATTCTCCAAACGCATAAGGTNTTTAATGCAATTAATTTTATTCAAAGAAACCGGAATTGGGCAGATGGCCTATTATTTTCACCGATGGCTTGGTCTCTATATGAATACTCTATACTAGAATGTTTAATGGTTTCGGATTTATTGACNATTCAAATTCTTTTTGATNNNAAATATCAAATTGTTNATAATGAAACAGGGTCAATTTTTAGTTCATACTGCAAGAAGACATTATCGGGTAACCCCAAAAATATTTATTTGGATGGAATCAAAGAGCTCAATAAAATCATTTAATTCTTTAATTATTTATAGTGTTAGCTACCTTTTTTTATTAATTAGCTGCTCTCAACCCTCTTACGCTCCAACCGTTGAGTATGAGCAGCAATTTATTCAACCTAAAATTTCCTTTTCAGATGACAGTCTTACTGCAATAATCACTACAGACATTAATTTTTCAAATTTTGACAAGTTAAAGCTCCTAGCTGAAAAACCTTTATCACTAGATGTATTGTTTAAAATTATTCAGCCAATTACTCATGATTCAACTATCTCTATGCTTGTAGCATCTGCAAAGAATGATATTAATACCACCATAACAAAGAGAACATTGCGGCAAATAAAAAAAGATAGCGATGGGTTACATCTTTATTTTGAGCTAGATACCACATATATCTTTCCTTGGATTAGAAAACATATTAGTTCGTATAAAAATAATCATTATATACATTCTCTATTTAATATTAACCTGGAACCTCCAAAATTTGATCAAATCATAGCTTCAAAAAAACTTAGTATGCCAATTGAGAATTTTGATATTCCAAGCAAGGCTTCAAGGCTACCTAATGCTCCAAGATCCTATCGATCTGGAACACATAGAGGTATTGATTTCTTTTCTAATTGGGGTACTCCAGTAAGATCGGTGGCAGATGGAATTGTGATCCGGTCTGACTTGTTTTATAAGGAGGTTGCTCCTGATTTTCGTAAGGAAATGCTAAAAAGAGCAGCTCTTTTAAAACGTACTCCATCTGATATTTTTAATGAGCTATTGTTGGGACAAGCTGTGATTATTGATCATGGTTTTGAACTATTTGTGGGCTATAGATCAATAACGATTTACGCTCATCTATCTAGTATAAATTCCAAAATAATACCTGGATATAAAATTAAAGCTGGAGAGATTTTTGCAAAATCAGGAAATTCAGGTACTGAACCAAGCACATTAGGTACACGAAATGAGTCACACCTTCATTGGGAGTTAATATTACAAAATCAAGGTGGTGAATATTATTTTGGTCAAAACCTTGATTACGATCAGCTGATGATTGCGCTAAATAATTTATTTGATAATTAAGATTTAGCTTTCGATAAATTATTTATTATTGTGGGATCATTAGGTAAAACCTCCGAAGCAAGTTCATAGCATTCAATTGCCTTAGCTTTGTCACCTGATAAATAAAATACGCTTCCAAAGTAATCCAAAATTAATCCCCACCTTCTTCGGATGGGTTCTTCGTTTTGACCTAATTTTTTAATTTCATCTGTTAAGAATCGTTTAACTTGTGGGTTATTATACTGACTATAATGGAGTCCTGCATAAGCCAAGGCTTTAATATCAATATCTTCATTTTCAGTATAATCTTTTAATTTTTCTATAATTTGCATATCCAAATAGGTCATCCCTGGTGATAGATAGCGCTTAATAAAATAAGTAAGGTTGGCAAACTGACCCATGGGGTGCTCGTGTTGCGGTTGCAATAATACCTTTGCCGCATCGCCGCCCGTAGTGCGTTGATTTACCTTCATCCGGTTGGCAATTACAGGGTGCAGCGGTTTAATTGGGCCATACCAGTCGTTAATTGTAAGCTGCAGGTCTTCTTCTGATATATCAGCGTGACATTGTTTACAGGCCGATTCAAGGCCTTGAGCGGCATCAAAAGATGGTCTAGGTATTGCAACCGTGTGATCTGTGCGTTTATATTGTATTTCTGTTCCTATTGCCAAATGCTGTCTGGCAGGCATATGGCACGCAACACAGCTACTTCCTTCCGATTCCGGCTTGTGATAGGTATGCGCAGTAATATCGCTGGATTTAGCCATATGACACGATAAACACTGATTATCATCAAAACGTCCAATTAAAGCATTGCCAGCTATGTCTTGATAGCTATTGCTATGCGGGTTGTGGCAACTGGTACAATCCATTGCTCCATTTAAATAGCAATCGCTGTATAAATGATTTAAGGAATAACCAAAAGTTTTAATGCGACCATTTAGCCCAAATGGATTTTCATTTCCTAATAGGGGTAGTTTGAGTGAGTAAAATTCCTGAAGATTTTCCCCAGGTAAATAATCTTCTCTAATTGGTGTTTTAACCGCATGGCACTGAAAACACATGTTTAAGCTTTCATCGGTGCTTAGCCCCACCGCGGTTTTAATACCAATTCCTTGGTTATTGTTTAACACGTTATTTACAATACCAGACATGATAGTTGCATGTTCCTTTGCAGGGCCATGACAAGATTCGCAGTTAATTGAAAGCGAAGTAAATTTAACGTCATAAACATCGTTAACTTTTTTTGCAATGATTTGACTGCCATGGCATTGCTGGCAATTGGATATATCATTAATTTCACCTAAGGTACGATGTGGGGGCCAATTATAAAGATCATCAAGCTTGATATCTTTTCTAATCTTGACCCATTTCTCATCACTTTTTAACTGTACGAACCAAGAGTCTTCATGTTTGCTATAATCAAATGGCAGGAAGCGATATGTACCATCATCATATTTACCGAAAAATGTTTGTGTTCCTCCACCGTACATTAAACCTTTACCAACAACGAATTGCACATTAATAGTTTGTTTTAAATCACCGGTAGGTGTTAAAATTCTAAATCGATAAGTTGAATCGACCTGTTCAGGATATACGACTACATCATCAAGCACTATAGGCTGTCCATTAAACGGAGCAATAATATTGTTAGCTGTTGCAGGGCCACCTGCCATTGCATGTGAAGAGCCTTTCCATTGATCGTAGATATCTGCGTGACAGTCCTGGCATTGATTGCTGCCAATAAAGTCTGCAAAGCTTATCTTTGTTTCACTGTACTTAAGTATAGGGAATGTAGAATCAGTTGAATTTTTAGAACATCCTGCGATGAATAAGGATGAAACTATAACAAACTTTGCGATTATGTTTCTATAAATCATAAGTGAAAGTTAAGTATAAATAAAAAAGCCCCGCACATTCAAAATATGCGGGGCTTTTAAA
>PASZ01000026.1 GCA_002712245.1 Fidelibacterota bacterium
CACCTACAAAAAGAATTAGATATCCCTGTGGATATCAGCTATCAGTTCCTTGGCAAAGACCAAGATAGGCTAGGCAGCGGTAATACGATACTGGAGATCATGCCGGTACCGACCGAGTTTGCCTTGCATAACAATTACCCCAACCCGTTCAATCCGGTCACCACGATCAATTACGATCTACCGCAAGAAGGTACCGTACGTTTGATCGTCTACGATGTGATGGGACGCGAGGTGACCAGGCTGGTTAATGGCTTCACCCCTGCCGGCTATCATAGCGTACGCTGGAACGCTAAGAATCAGATGGGTGAGAGCGTATCTGCTGGGGTGTACTTCTACCATCTGCAGTCTGGTAACTTTATCAAGACGCAGAAGATGGTACTGTTGAAGTAAAAAATTGATCTGATAAATTATTTACTTATGAAGCGGTCTTATTTTTACAGCTATCTCTTTACTCTAGTTATTATTGGCTGCGGCCCTGAACTGCGCACTGTTGTTGAGCGTGATAAGTATAATCGAATTATCTTAGAGGCAGAGCTCAAAGGTGAAGTTGATACTAATTGGGTCAAATTACATACCTATCACTTCATTGGTCCCTCTATAGATGGACCTCCACTTCAAAATACTCAAGATAGCCAAAACGATGTCAGTCTTGATGATAACGGTAATCTTGCTTGGGGTGCGGAAGAAGAGCTTGAGGCTGAAGTTGAAAAGATAAAAAGTGTTCTTAATGATGCGCCTAATGATTCTGGAAATATAATCCAGGATTATACAATCACGGTCGATAGTACAAAAAAAACATTCTCAAGTTTTGCTAAAGGTAGGCGTGAAGGTGAATGGAAAACCTGGCACGCAAATGGTCAGCTTAAAACCCATTACACCTACATAAAAGATCAAATTGAGGGCACGTATACCTATTACGATAGCGTAGGAACTACCATTCGCACGGAAACTTATAAAAAAAGTATTCTTGAGGGTATTGCCAGCGATTTCAATGAAAACAGCACATTGAAAATGACTACTGAATATAAAAAAGGTTTAAAAGATGGAATTCAAAAAGAATTTATTGAAGGAGTGGTTCTGATTGAGCAACGTACGTTTAAAAAAGATAGCCTGAATGGAGAGTGGACAACTTGGCATGATAATGAAACTAGAATGGTAACCCGCGTGTATAAAAATGGCACCCCTGTAGGTAACTGGCTTTTTTATGATGAAAAAGGGGCTTGGATGCGTGAAGAGCAATATAAAAAAGGTCTCGCAGATGGGGAATGGACCTTTTATGACCGTGATGGATTTAAAGTATTTCATTATTACACTTTAGGGGAATTGGTGGCAGAGTATACAGAGGCAAAATGGCCTAATGGACAAATCAAGGAAGAACCTCCTACATTCAATAAAGAAGGGCAATTACATGGTACCAGAATCGGCTATTGGTCGGACGGATCCACGCGATATACAATGGACTATAAAAAGGGTATCAAAGATGGCGACGAAATCCATTATGACTCCACAGGAGTGTTAATTTTTGAAGTAAAGTATGATAAGGGAATTCGAAACGGCTTGGAAAAAGAATATTATGTTAATGGCAACCCTAAGCGTGTTGCGCGCTACAAGAACAACATACTTGATGGAATGGAAAAAGAATATTTTGTGAATGGAGATCCAAAACGATTAGCAAGCTATAAAGATGGCAAACTTAATGGAAAAACTGAATTATTTGATTCATTAGGAGTTAAAACAGAAACTATTGCCTATAAGGATAGCTTAAGAAATGGGAAAACTACTTTATGGTGGCCCAATGGGAAAGCCTATCAACGCCTCACATATGAAAATAATATTTTAGAAGGCAAATATGAGGAATGGGATAGTTTAGGCGCTGACATTGTAAAAGGAATCTATACAAAAGGTGTCCGGCATAAAAAATGGCTTTATTATGATAGCGCAGGTCGAAGAGATAAGTTTATTTTTCTAGATATGGACTCGATTATCACAGATTACAAATTTAAATACTACCCCAATTGGCAACTTGTTGAAGAACCAGGATTTGATGACCGTGGGCTCTATGATGGAAAATGGGAATCGTTTTATATTGATGGAGCTACATCAAAAAAGTTTTTCTATAACAAGAGTAAGAGAGATCAGATCTGGATGTCATATTACCAGGATGGTCGTAGAGAAAATTATACGTTTTATGCGCTCGATACCCTGATTACCGATTATGACTTTACCTACCACAAAAACCTACAAATCATGGAAGAGCCCAAGTTTAGCAAAGATGGGCTATTTGATGGGAAATGGGAGCAATTTTACCAGGACGGTGAAACTAAAATGACCTTTACGTATGATCGGAATAAGAAAGATCAGATCTGGATGTCATTATTTCCTGATAATCGACGTCAAAACTATACCTTCTACAATCAAGATACCCTCATTACCGATTATGATTTTAAATATTATGATAATATTAAAATTGTAGATAATCCCGATTATTATGATTACTCGTACTATATGAATTTGGAAATTGAAAAAGAGCCACGGTACGATAACATGCAAATTGTTGAAGAACCTAAATTTGATAAAAATGGGCTATTTGATGGGAAATGGGAATCATTCTTTGAGGATGGACACCCCTGGCGCACTTTTTATTATGAAAATGGTATAAAGGTTAAGCTTTGGTCTGTACTCTATGATTCAACAGGTACTCTTCATTCTGAAACCAATTATGAAAACGATCTTAAACATGGTCAATACCAAGAATGGTATGAGGAAAAAATCGTAAAGCCAAAGGAAGAAGGTTTATACAAGGAGGGCATTAAAGATCTTTTATGGACCTATTGGGATATTTATCAGCAAAAACGTTTTGAAGAGTGGCGAGATGGGGTTCTGTATGACTCATTTGAATATGAATATTACATTAATGGACAAGTAAAAGAGGAGCCTGCATACAAGGACCGCAAGAAGCATGGTGATTGGGTTCGATATTTTTCCGATGGAAGTGTCATGGGTACGCGTACCTTTAGAGTAGGCTTAAAAGAGGGTACTTGGATAGAGTATTATAAAAATCCCCCTGGTAAAAACGATGATATTATTGCCTGGAAAGGTAAATACGTAGCCGATAAAAGAGAGGGAAAGTGGGAATGGTTTTGGCTAAATCAGAAAAGACAGCGCGTTGATAATTATAAAAAAGGTGAAATGACATCAGAAAAATGCTTCGAGCGTGATGGAAGCGGCTCTACTCGAGATTGCTCAGAAGTTCGCTATGAAAGTAGCCGCTAGTCTAGTGTTGAAAAATAACGCTTTGCCTCCTCCATCACCTTTCCAGAAAGCAATACAGAGCCAACTACGGTTGGAATTGCCATTACAGCATACATTCCATCCACAACATTGATTACTACCTCTATCGTTATCATTGCACCAATAACAATTGTAACAATATAGAAACAACGGTAATAGAAAATACTTTTTGTTCCAAAAAGATAGCCGCTACACTTACTTCCATAGTATGAATAGCTCATCATAGTTGAAATACTAAATGTTAGTACCGCAGCTAACAGAAGAAATTTTCCAAAACCGCCTAACTCTTTGATAAATGCTGTTGTGGTCATTGTAACACCATTTAGTCCTTCATCTTGCCAAACTCCAGATACTAAAATCACCATAGCGGTAATCGTACAAACTACTATTGTATCAATAAATGGTTCGATCATAGCAACTAAGCCTTCACGAACAGGTTCTTTTGTCTGCGCTGCTCCATGCGCCATATCAGAAGTACCAAGACCTGCTTCATTTGAGAAAAGAGCTCTCCTTACTCCTGCAATAATTACCGCGCCAACTGCGCCACCCATCACCGCTTCTCCAGTGAATGCATCATACACAATCAACTTAAATAATGATGGAATCTCAGCCAGGTTATTAAAAATGACTAACAATCCAGAAAACAAATATAAAACAACCATAATTGGCACCATAAATGAGGCAACTTGACCAATTCGCTTAATTCCTCCAAAAATGACTAAAGCAGTTAAAATGGCCATAATTAAGCCCTGCACTAGATTGCCCATCATTAAATTGTTTTCAAACCATCCATTTGGCATAAAAACTTGGTTTCGAATGATATCAGCGAGTTGATTGGATTGAAACATTACCGTACATCCAACAAGGCCTGCTAAACTAAACATAATAGAAAGTGGTTTATATTTTTTACCAAGACCATTTTCGATATAATACATGGGTCCACCTTGAATATTACCCTGATCATCTTTTCCTCTATACAGAACTGCTAAAGTGCAGGAAAAGAATTTCGTAGACATTCCTACAATAGCGCTGACCCACATCCAAAATAAAGCTCCCGGGCCTCCCATCTGAATGGCTATCGCAACCCCGCTGATATTACCTAAACCAACCGTACTAGCTAAAGCGCTCGTTAATGCTTGAAAATGAGTAATTTCTCCTGGATCATTGGGGTCATGGTATTTACCAAATAAAATGTTTATACCATGGCGAAAATATTTAAAAGGAACAAATCTACTATAAAATGAAAAGTAAATCCCACCACCCAAAAGTAAGATGAGAAGAGGCAATCCCCACATAAAACCCGCGAAAGCAGAAACAGCAGATTCAAAATATTCGAACAATTTCATTTCTATGTCATTAAATGTCATGAATTATAGCGAAATTCATATGTTAATTACTATCTTATTTTAAATGAAAAAACTAGATTTATATATTATACGGCAGTTTCTTTCAACATTAGGAATGAGCCTTCTGGGTTTTGTATCAGTGATTCTCATCGTAGATCTAATAGAAAATTTAGATCGCTTTATTGATAACTCAATACCGGCGAGTATAACGATGAGGTATTACATCTATGCCATTCCTTGGTTTATCAATATTGGGCTTCCCATGTCGATGTTGATTTCGACAGTATTTACTGTTGGTATCCTTGCTAAAAGAAATGAGCTTACGGCTATGAAATCAAATGGTATCAGCTTATACCGCATAGCAATTCCCATTACTACTCTTGGATTTATAATTAGTCTTATTTCATTTGAATTAGATAACAGATGGGTTGCCAAAGGAAATAAAGCAAGGTACGATATTGAAAGACAATACATGAAAAGGAAAGCACGAGTTCAAGTCAAAAAAGAGATTAGAAATATCTTTTTACAAAAAAATGAAATGAACCATATTTCAATCTCGCGCTATAGGACAGAATCGATGGTTGGTAGTGGAATAACATTTATCTCTTTGGATCAAGGAATTGTAACAAATCGGATGGATGCTAAAACAATTAAATGGCTAGACTCTTTGAATGCTTGGAGCGTTAATAACTTTTCGATTAGAGAATTTGACCCTGAAGGTTCTGTAAAAAATACCATCATCTCTAAAAGCGATACATTATTAAATCTTAATTTTTCTCCAGATGATATCACACAGCAATCCAAAAAACCTGACGAGATGAACTATCGCGATCTTTCCGCTAGAATTAAACAACTTAAAGAAAACGGTGTAGATACCACTAAATGGGAAGTTGATCGCTTGTTTAAGGTTTCTTTTGCATTCACAAATTTAATTATAGTTCTTTTTGGCATTCCACTAGTAGTAATTCGACCAAAAGGTGGATTATCTTTTGGTGCGGGAATGGGAATTTTTGTAATTTTCATTTATTATGTTTTTATAAAGCTTGGTATGTCCATTGGTTATAATGGCATTACCTCCCCTGTTGTAGCTGCATGGATGGGAAATATTTTATTTTCTATTGGGGGGATTCTGCTCTTGGTCTTCGCTAGGAAGTGACTCTTCTAACCCGTCTTCATTATTGGGTAGGGATTCTTCAGGGACCGGTGATGGACCATCAGTTTTAGGCTCCTCTTTTTCTTTTCTACCTTTAAAATCTGTCATTGTAAAGCCTAAAGAGAAATTAAATCCTTTCATGGAGTGGATCCACATACCTTTTTTAAATGAGAACCCAATATCAATCATTACCGGCCCACCATGAAACCCTATTCCCATGCCTAGCTCCGTGCGGTCCATTCCTTCCCAGGCAAACCCTAAGCGTAGTGGCATCACAGGATATCTATATAACTCTGCGCCAATAGCCCATCTCCAGCGTGAGTTTGCATATAATCTATTTTCAAACCCTGTAGTAAGGTCAGTGCTAATTAATAAATCATCTTTTTTATATGATGCGCCCATACGAAAAATTGAAGGATATCTGATATTAAAAGGCTTAGGCTTGCCATTTTCATCTAAATTATAAACTACTTCAGATTTACTATTAAAAATTGTTCTGCTAGAAAGGTTGTCAGCGCGTAGCGAATCAATTGTATATGTATAAACCGCAGCAACAGAGTCCGATAGCGCTTTTCCGCCCCATTTCAAATGCCATAAATCATCACTATTTCCAAATTTCTTATCTTTCCCAGCTAGAATATCTTTAATAAACGAGGGTTCATTCCATTTTATCGTACCTAAAGCATTAATTAATGAAACGCCAAAGCGCATTCCATTTATTTCCTTTGTGGCAACCCCTAAGTCTAGACCCCAACCTTTTCCTCCAACTCCAGAACGAATGTAATATCTACCAGACCCATGCACTGCAAATGGGGTAGTAATGAAATCAGCTTTACTTTAATCAGGATCAATTCCCATATAAAGCAAGCCTTGCAACGATTTTAATGAAATACCTACTGCATAGGAATCAAATGGTATGGCAAAAGAAAAAGCTGTTTCATTTACAGCCATTAATTCATAATTGAACGTCATATCAATGTTTGGATTATTAGCATTACCCTCAAGTATTAGACGGGCCATACCTGCTGGGATTGCGTAAGAGCTGAAATACATCAAATTTGATGTAATAGCCATATTTCCTGATCCAAAATTGATTGCAGGTAGAGCTACTTGCCCGTTCATGTCAAATGTTAAACCGCCACTATTCTGAAGTCTATTTAAAATTAATGATTTTTCTTCATTATCAAGCGTATCACCGCTTAGCCAATTCAATCTAGCAATCGATAAATAATTGTTGCCTAATCCAAGGTCTACCCCCCCTATCTGCATCATAAAAGGCTTATCTATCTGAAAAGCAATTAATGCAGGATTATAGCCAACAGCATAAATACCGTCCGCAATTGTCGTCGTGGCACCAGCTAGCGCCACAGATCTAGGATCGCGTTTTTGACCAAAGACGAGCGATAATAAAAGAACAATAAATAATGATTTTTTTAACACTACTCTTCCGTTAGTCCTTTAATGATGATTTGATTAGAATTATTTTCAGGATCAATAGAACTACTATTTACAAACAAAGAGAAAAACCATCCCGACATGTCTCTTGTTTTTCCATCGGTTGATTTAACCCTTATGCGAACACTGTCTTTTTTTGAAGATGACATTATGGCATCAATTCCTGTCGTAGAGCTAGGCGTCCAAGAGAAAGAATCAACATTTGAAATTTCAGTTGTGATATCAGTCCAACCATCATCGATATCTGCATCTGGTTTCCCGCCAACAATGTAAGCTAGGTCAACTTTAGAAACCGATCCGTATGTCTTCCATTTGATCATCATTGGCAAATCTTTATCAAGACTTTCTCCACCATTAGGGTATTTAACTACAATTTCATTTGGCGCTGGGTCGCTCATACCAGTACTGCTTAGGGAAAATGTAACGCTAGAGTTGATATCTAAATAATCCCCCGTTGTTAGATATACCCGTTTTCCATCAGACCCCTTAAGAAAAAATCGTGGCGCCATATAAGGCTGGCCAGCATCTGTCATTAATTTTACTCTTTCCTTTGAAAGGGGACTAGAATAGGTAATAAAGCCTGCCTCACTTACCTGCCCAGCATGCACGCCGCTATTTGTAACAACATGCAAACTTTTTGGCTCTGGTAGAGGAATCTTCACCAACGTGTCAACGTATGATACAACGGTATCTGACCCTGAAGAGTTTCTGACTAAATAAGATACATTATCCACGCACTCTGAAAAGTCAGTTAGTACATCAAAAATGAAAATGTCACTTGTTTCTGGATTTAAACTGTCACATTTTGTAACAATGTAAACACTATCACTTGTAAGCCAATTTTTCTTTACTACTAAAGAATCTTTAAAATCTCTAAGCGCAGCAACAGTTGTATCCAATGGAAAAAATTGCAGATTAGACATTAGCATTGACAAGTCCCCTGCAATAGGAATCTTATTTTCGATTGAAAACAGCATGCTTGCTGATTGTAATGTCGATCGAATACGATTTCTGTTTTCATAATTCATTTCTTGGATGGGAGTATTGGTTACAGAAATAAAGGTCATTGGCTCCATGATGACTTCAAATGGGGCAAGCATTCTATATTTTCCCCCAATGCTCATACCGGCTTCTAGCGTTCCCCTACCATCAATTCTTGCTCTAGACTTAACAGTAAAATTTGCTGGATTAGAAGACATCAACTCTACAATTGTAGTTTCATCGTCCTTGGCCGATACAGTAGTGCTATCAAAATAAAAATTGGAACCTGGGGCTTGATATTTAAGCGTAGTTGTTCCTAATTCACTTAGACGAACAATTGTTTTTGTTGTATCTTTTGATTGGGCAGGTCTTGCTAGGGTTGATAAAGCATTTACTTTAGATGTGTCCCCTTTTTGATTGACACCTATCATATCAAAATCAAGTACAACTGGTAATCGAATTCCATTATACATTTCAATTTCAAGTTTTGTATCCACGAACTGCATCCCAGAAAATCCTAAGGGCATTCCTGCAATACTAAATTCAGTAGTAGGAAATTCTTGAATAATATTAGCCTCCATCGATTCAAAATGCAGACCTTTTATACCAACGTCAACGGTCATGCCTCCCAGCTTTGAGCCATCAAGAGGAATGCTGCTTGTTTGTGCTTTTAATTTTGCAGAAGTCTCGAGACTTAATTTTGATAAAGCAGAGTCTTTACCTGCAGGATTATAAAATGTAAAGCCATCCAGATCATATATCTTTGAAATCGTAACCCCTTTTTTCAAAACGGTGTCTAATTTTGTAGAATCTTTTCCAGCTGGAGGTTTAAAATTTTTAAAATTCATTAATAAGCTAACCCCTGCAGGGTAATCGCTAGTAATATTGTTTATTTTTATCTCATTAATATCTGCAGCGCTTGGAGACTTTAATTTGCCAGAGAAAATTTCAACTACTGTTGGAAATTTTGGTTCTTCTAGATCAAAAGGAATTTCTTTTTCAGCGATTTGTACGAGCGCCGAATCAATCCCAGCTATCTTTAAATTGAACTCCATATCCACCTTAACGTTATCACCGGCTTTAATGGTAATTAGATTTCCAGTCTCTTTTAAAGTTACCTTATGATCTAATCGACAAAAACTGTTGGAAGCTGCTCCTTCTTTATTGCCCGATAAACTTGGATCAATTGTTACTTTAATTCCCCCTATACCCGCAGGCTGCGCACCTTCTTCTTTTATCCAAAAATAATAATTAGTACCTGAATTAAAACTTTTACCACTTGAAAAAGGAAACTCAATACGCTGGGCAGCAATATTTCCATTAATTGTGACTGCATCAGATTTATCAAATGGAACACCAGAAAATTTACTATTAGGATCAGTTGCAGTTGGATCCCCATCGCTTGCGTAAATCTCAAGCGCAAGATTATAGGAACTGGCATTAGGGTTTTCTAATTTTATAAAGATACCGCCTAGTGGAGCATTTCTATCTGGAGTGAATTTCTGCCAAGTATCTACCCAAGCTGTTGTAGCAGCTCCTTGAGTGTGATCAATTAGAGTTATATCTGGAGGTGTTGCCACTTGCGAGAGCTGAAATTCAGAAGAAATTGTTAATTTTGAGCCTAGACTGCTATCGCTTAGCGAAGTTGCCTGTGTTTCACCCGCCACCCATTCATCATCTTGATGATAGGCTAATATTTTATTAATCGAATTTATTTCAGTCTTTAAAGTTGATGAGGCAAAAGTCACGCTACTTGGAAGGCCGTCTTTTGTAAACTTTGAATTATAACTACTACTACTAATTCCTGCATCTTTTTTAATAGAAAAACTAACGATAGACTCTACAAAATCTGGCAAACCCGTTGGCGATGGTATCGGTATTTCAAAAGAAAAACTTGGCGTTGTGGCTGCAGCAATTGCATTCCATGCAGCAATGGTTATTGTTTGATCAATGGATGGGGGTACGGTAAATTTTTGACCAGCGCTATTAGTCAATTCGCCATTTGGTGCAACAGGGTAAGAAGCTTTGATGCTCGAATCGATCGAAAATGGGAAATTAACACCATTTATTGAAGGAACTTGAAAAGTAATAGATTTATCAAGGTCAATTTCTAATATATCCCCTCCAATTGAAGTATCTGGAAAAGCCCCCTCAAACATCAATTGCATTCCTAAGGAATCTGGGGTAGAAAAAATCTGCTTATTATCAACCATCCCCTCAAGAGAATATTTTTGCTGAACCAAAGGAAACATCAGATCAAAAAACCATGTTGGCATTTTAAAGGATGCAGGTCCTTTAAGGTCGCAGCTGATCATTAGCGAGAGAACAAATATCAATAGCCCTCTAAATAACCGGTTTATATTGGTGTTAATTTTTTCTTTAATCATAACTATTATAACAAGTAATAATATTATATCAGAAATTCGATTAAAGTTGAGACGATTTCCATAAAAAAAAAGCCCCGGCTAGCGGGGCTTTTTTTAACTAAAACTGATCATTAATACCGATAATCATCTGACTTAAAGGGTCCTTGTTTTTTAACGCCTATGTAGTCTGCTTGGTCATCATTAAGCTCGGTCAATTCAACGCTTAACTTGTCAAGGTGAAGCCTAGCTACTTTCTCATCCAGTGTCTTTGGAAGGAGATAAACATCGTTTTTATAATTCTCGCTGTTCTTCCATAGTTCAATCTGTGCAAGCGTTTGATTGGTGAATGAATTACTCATAACAAAAGATGGGTGTCCAGTTGCACAACCTAAATTTACAAGCCTTCCTTCGGCCAGTACAATGATATCGTTCCCCTTGACATGATATTTATCTACTTGTGGCTTAATAGTATCTTTGGTATCACCATAATGCTGATTTAACCATGCCATATCTATTTCATTGTCAAAATGACCAATATTGCAAACGATTGTCTTATCATTCATTGCCTCAAAGTGCTCACTTCTTACAATATCCTTATTGCCGGTAGCGGTTACTACGATATCTGCTTCAGGAATAGCAGTTTCTAATCTTTTTACCTCAAAGCCATCCATGGAAGCTTGTAGTGCACAAATAGGATCAATTTCAGTTACAATAACTCTTGCCCCAGCTCCTTTTAAAGAAGCAGCTGAACCTTTGCCCACATCTCCATATCCGGCAACAATAGCCACTTTACCTGCCATCATTATATCAGTTGACCTTCTGATTGCATCAACTAGTGATTCTTGACAACCATACTTGTTATCAAATTTAGATTTAGTGACTGAATCATTTACATTAATAGCTGGCATAGTAAGCGTTCCATTCTTTACTCTTTCATAAAGACGATGTACACCCGTGGTAGTCTCTTCAGACAATCCTTTAATATTTGATACTAATTCAGGAAAGTTATCTAAAACCATATTTGTAAGATCGCCACCATCATCTAAAATCATATTTAATGGCTTTCCATCCTTGAATGCAAATAAAGTTTGTTCTATACACCAATCAAATTCTTCTTCGTTCATACATTTCCAGGCATATACTGGAATTCCAGTAGCAGCAATAGCTGCTGCTGCGTGATCCTGTGTTGAAAAAATATTACAAGAGGACCATGATACCTCTGCTCCTAATTTAGTTAGTGTTTCAATTAAGACAGCAGTTTGAATAGTCATATGTAGGCATCCAGCAATTCGTGCACCTTCTAAAGGTTTTGATTCTCCATATTCTTCACAAAGTGACATTAAGCCTGGCATCTCAGCTTCGGCCAGCGTTATCTCTTTTCTACCCCACTCAGCAAGCTTAATATCTTTAACTTTATATGGAATTAAATCCGTTTGAGTCTTTTCTGCTAAAGACATAATTATTTCCTTTCGTTTACTGTTGATTGTAACTTATCAACCATATCGGTTTGTTCCCAAGTAAATAATTCATCCTCACGACCAAAATGACCGTATGCAGCAGTTTGTCGATACCTTGGGTATTTAAGTTTTAAATGCTCAATAATTCCAGCAGGCTTTAATGGAAAAACAGACTGAGCTAGTTGAGTTAATTTTTCATCAGACATGGTACCTGTACCAAATGTTTTAACATAAAAAGATGTAGGGTCGGCAATGCCAATGCTGTAAGAAAACTGAACTTCACATTTATTAGCAAGCTTTGCTGCTACAATATTTTTTGCAATATATCTGGCCATATAAGCAGCTGACCTGTCAACTTTTGATGGATCTTTTCCAGAAAAAGCACCACCACCATGAGGAGCATATCCACCATATGTATCCACAATTATTTTTCTTCCAGTTAGGCCAGTATCAGCTTCTGGGCCACCAAAAACAAAGCGCCCTGTACCGTTAACTATAAAATCGTCTTTATAAGGAAGACTTGATTCATCTAAGACCGGTTTTATAACATGATCAATAATTTCTTTTTCAACAAATTTATGTTCTTCAGATTCATTTTCAAATTTGTCTAGCATGTCATCATGTTGAGTAGCAATAACAACTTTAACAATTGAAATTGGCTTATCATCTTCATATGCAACTGATACTTGTGATTTACTATCTGGCCTAAGCCATGGAATCTTACCGCTTTTCCTATGACCAGTCATTTTCTCAACAAGTCTATGCGAAAGGTGAATAGGAAGTGGCATCAGTTCTTTTGTTTCATTACAGGCAAAGCCAAACATTAAACCTTGATCACCCGCTCCCTGTTCTTCATGTAATCCAGATCCTTCATTTACACCCTGAGCAATTTCTGGGCTTTGCTTATCAAGCATAGAAATTACTTTAACATTTTTCTCATCCATGCCATATGCTTGATCATTGTATCCAATATCATTTAAGGTTTTTTTAACTATTATCGGAACATCTACAGTGCCAGTTGAGGTTACTTCACCTGAAACAAAAACTGTTCCAGTGGTTACCAGCGTCTCACATGCTACTCTTGAATTAGCATCTTGATTTAAATATTCATCTAAAATCGCATCTGATATTGCATCGCAAACCTTATCTGGATGACCCTCTGATACTGATTCAGATGTAAAAGTATACTTATTCATAAAATTTATAGTTAATTAAAATATATTAGCGCTGAATTTAATTGCAATTGCTTTGAAAACATGGAAATTAATTTCAGGTTAGCTTTGGTCCAGCGTTAATGATTTCTTGGTCGTTAATATTGTATTCTTCAAAATTTTTCTGAAATTTTTGAACAAGATTTTCAGCAATTTTAATGTATTCATTCTGATTTGACCATGCTTTTGATGGAATCAAAATTTCAGTATCAATATCTTTTAAATTGATTGGGATTTGAACTCCAAAATAAGGGTCTATCTTATAATCAGCGTTATTGATACTGCCATCTAATATTGCATAGATAATTTTTCTAGTCACTGGAAGCGAAATCCGCTTAGCTCCAGATTGTGCACTCGCCCCTACCCAACCTGTATTAACAAGATATGCAGGAACATTATGATGGTTCATTTTTTCTCGCAATAATTCTGCATATTTTAATGGGTGCAAGGTAAGAAATGGTCCTCCAAAACAAGGTGAAAAAGTAGCAGTTGGCTCTGTAACGCCTCTTTCGGTACCAGCAACTTTTGCCGTGTAACCACTGATGAAATGGTACATTGCCTGCTCTGGAGTAAGTTTAGAAACTGGAGGAATAACACCATATGCATCGCAAGTTAAAAATATTATAGTCTTAGGATGTGCGCTCAATGCGGGTTTGCCCTTAGCAAAAACTGAATTTTCAATAAAATTTAACGGATAAGAAACTCTGGTATTTTCAGTTTTAGAGTTATCATTATAGTCAATAACCCTTGTATGTGGATCATAAACAACATTTTCAAGCAGAGCTCCATGTCTAATTGCATTGTAAATATCTGGCTCATCTTCAGGATTTAGATTGATTGTTTTTGCATAACACCCTCCTTCAAAATTGAAAACTCCATCATCTGACCACCCGTGCTCATCATCACCTATAAGCGGTCTTTTAGGATCAGTGGATAAGGTTGTTTTTCCAGTTCCGCTTAGGCCAAAAAAGATAGCTGGATTTGAACCATCTTCGTCAACATTGGCAGAGCAATGCATAGACAATACACCTTTTTGAGGAAGTACATAATGTAAAAGTGAAAAAATGCCTTTTTTCATTTCTCCAGCGTATTCTGTTCCACCAATAATCGCAACCTTCTTACCTAAGTGAAACATAATAAATGTTTCAGAATTCATGCCATGTTTTTCAAATGATTTATTTTGAATATTAGATGCATTAATAATAGTAAAATCAGGAATAAAATCTTTTAATTGATCCATTTCAGGTCTAATAAACATGTTATTGACGAAATTGGCCTGCCATGCTTTTTTAGCAATGATTCTAACATTAATACTATAAGCTGGATCAAACCCTGCAAAACCATCAAAAAGATAGGTTTTAGAGCTATCTGAGTTATAATAATCGGTTACGCTTTCGTACAGTTCAT
The DNA here is from genome assembly GCA_002712245.1 of Fidelibacterota bacterium. Taxonomy (GTDB): domain Bacteria; phylum Fidelibacterota; class Marinisomatia; order Marinisomatales; family TCS55; genus TMED108. Next base: position 14,668 of record PASZ01000026.1, read on the forward strand.
CAAAAATTGATTCATCAATTTTTTTGTTTACGGAACCCCACCAAATTTTATCAGAAGAGCTTGCTTCATCAACGATATATTTATCTTTTGGAGATCGACCAGTAAAAGTTCCTGTATCTACTATACTTACTCCTCGAGGACCAATAATTCCTTCACCATTTTTTACCGTTTCTTCAATTAAGCTTTCAACTGTCAAATTTCGATGCACTTCATTGATTTGATTTAAGCCTAAACTTTCAAGTCGTAATTCTTTTCCAGTTGTAATCATTTTATTTCCTATTTTGTACCATGGGGGTGGGATTGCTTGTAAACTTCCTTCATTTTTTCAGGTTTTACATGTGTGTATATTTGAGTTGAAGAAAGACTAGCGTGTCCTAGTAGATCACCTACCGCTCTTATATCAGCTCCCCTATCCACAAGGTGTGTGGCAAAAGAATGCCTTAAAATATGAGGACCTAGACTTTTTCCTTCTGCGATCATTTTAATATAATTTCCAATTCTTCTTTGAACAGTTCTTTTGCTAATGCGCTTTTCATTATTAACAAATAAGGGCAAGTCGTTTAATCTGCTATTTAATGACAAACCTCTTATATTTAAATAATTTTCAATAGAAAATTTCGCTCTTTTTCCAAATGGAATCAAACGTTCTTTATTGCCTTTTCCAGAAACTTTAATAAGGTGATTTTTTGCATCTACAGAATTAATATTTAAATTAATTAATTCACTAAGTCTCATCCCTGTTGAATAAAATAATTCCATTATAGCCTTATCTCTCAGCCCTTTTTTGGTATTTTGATCAGGTTGATTCATCAATTCATCTATAATTTTTTCATCTATAAAATTTGGAAGCTTCTTTGGCATCTTTGGCGATTCTAAAAATAGTGCAGGGTTATTATTTAAATAATCAATATTAATTAAATATCTAAAAAGAGACTTTATGCTTGCCAGTCTTCTCGCAACAGTTTTTTTAGAAAAACCTTTTTCATACTGACTTGCTAGAAAGTCTCGTATATCAATTTTTGATATATTTTTTATTTTTAAATTTTTGATTGATAAAAAAAGTAAGAATTTTTCTATATCATTTCTATAAGCTTTAATTGTATATACAGAAAACTTTTTTTCTTTTTCAAGATAACTTATAAATGAAGCAAAGATTGATTTATTTTTAGGCATTTAAATTAGTTATTTGAGTTCTTAATTTATTTATTTCATTTGGAATTTCAGCAGAAATAGCTATGGATTTTTTATTGATCGGATGATTAAATGTAATTTTAGTTGCATGCAAAGCATGCCGACCAAGCCGATTCATTGAAGCATTAAGTTTTTTTGATACTTCAGGAATAAAGCCTTTTGATTTGTTTTTTCCTCCACCATATTTTTCATCACCAAAAATTGGATTACCTAAACTTGAGGTATGTACTCTTATTTGATGAGTTCTTCCTGTTTTTGGCTTAAAAATAACTTCACTATTGTATATGCCCAACGGCTTTGAAGCATAGCTTGTATAAGCCTCTTTTCCATTTGAATCAACAACATAGGATGTTGGGTCTTTTTTACTGCGAGCAATAGAAGAGCAAATTTCACCATCATTGCTATCATATTTTCCCCATACGATAGCAAAATATTCTTTAAGCACATTTCTCTTTTCGAACTGCTCTGATAATTTTGAATGGGCATCATTATTTTTTGCAATTATTATTACCCCTGAGGTATCTTTATCTAATCTATGGATAATCCCTGGTCTAAAATTTCCATTTAAATTTGATAATTTCTTAAAATGAAACACTAATCCGTTAACCAGGGTTCCATTTCTTTGGCCTGCTCCCGGATGAACTGTAATCCCCGCAGATTTATTGATTGCAATAATAGCATTATCTTCAAAAAGTACATCTAAATCAATATCTTCAGGTTCAATGTTTGTAATTTTTTTTTCTTTATCTAAAGTTGTATAGGATATTTTTTCTGTTCCTTTAAGAATTAAGCTAGGCTTAGCTTTTTCCTCATCAACATAAACCATTCCATCGGATATCATCTCTTTAACTATTGTTCTGCTCGTTTCTGTTAAATGCTCTGATAAAAATTTGTCTAGTCTTTTATTCGCGCCATTTTTTGCTGAAATAGTAATTTCGCTCAAGAGTGTAATCTTTCACGTTTTTTCTCCAAAATGATACTATCTACCAATACCATAACCATACCAATAGTAACATAGGAATCAGCAAGGTTGAAGACATACCAATGAAAATCTCCTATCATAAAGTCAAGAAAATCAATCACCGCTCCTAAAAAAATACGATCAATTAAATTTCCAATAGCTCCGGCAATAATAAAGCTGATTCCAAGACGAATAACTATTGAGGGTGTACGAACTGACCAAAGATACCAAAATAAAAAAAATGTTAGTAAAATAGATACGCTTGTAAAAATATAATACCCAAAAGGAAAATTAATTCCAAATGCCATTCCATCATTGGTGATATAGGTGAAATGAAAAAAATTTTGAATCACCGGGATGGATTCATACAAAGACATTGTCTTGACTACAATAGTCTTTGAAATTTGGTCTGCAAGTACCAAAACGGCGCTTACAAACAAAACTTTCATTTCAAACCAAGCTTTTCATTTTCTTTACACTGTACGCATTTTGTTGCATTTGGAACCTCAGTCATGCGCTCCTCAGGGATCAAGGCATCGCAAACCTTACATACCCCAAATGTTCCTTCTTCAATTCTTTCAAGAGCTACCTTTAATTTTTTAAAATAATCACTTTCGCGGTTCATTAGCATAAAGCTTTTTTCTTGTTCGTGCGAATCGGTACCCGCATCTGCCATGTGTACACTAAAAATTGAATCTGGGGTTACTCCACCTTGCTTATTCGAAGCCGTACCAATGCCTTCTTTTATTGTTTCTATGTCCTCAGAAACAGAACCCATTTTTTCTGTAATAGCTTTTTTAAACTTTTCTAGCTTTGTTTTAGAATATTTATTAGCCAAATTTATTTCCTTTCGATTTTTACTCTTTCTAAACCAACATTGAAAACCTGATCGTTCATTTTAAATGAACCAGAGTATTCACCCTCGCAAGTCAATTCAATTATTTCAACAGCTAAAATTTCATTCATAAATAACTCTTTATATTCATTAATAGACTCACCAATTAAACCATCGGCCTTTATATAAATTTTTATACGGTCTTCGACGGCAAAATTAGCATCTTTTCGCATAGTTTGCACATGTCTAATTATATCTCTAATAATACCTTCTTTTATTAGACTATCACTTAAATTCGTACTAAGACCTACTGCTATAGTGTCATCCCCAGCGCATGTCCATCCTTCTTTTGATTCTTGTTCAAAAAGTAAATCTTCTCTAAGAATAAATATCTTATCATCTATTTGNTATTTTTTATTCTTTCTAATTTCTTCTAGAATTTTTTGATCTTTATTTTTAGATAGTTCTGAAACAATCTTTTTAAGGTCTTTTCCGTATTTCTGACCTAAAACAGGTAGGTTTGGTTTGATCTTATAGCGGATTAATTCTGATTCAGATTTAACCCTATCAATTGCTTTTATATTTAATTCATCCATAACTACATTTTTTTCAGAAAAAATAAATTCTGCTATCGAATCTTCTTGAATGCTAAACTTTAAATCACTTAACGGCTGCCTAATTCTTAAATTAGACTTATTTCTAGCAGATCTTCCCAGCTCTACAACTTTTCTAAGTGCATCAACTTTCTTCATCAACTCTAAATTTACCTGAGCCTTATTCACNTTAGGGTAATCACATAAATGAACGCTTTCAGGGGCNTTCCTAATTATGCCCGCTACTAAATTCTGATATATTTCTTCGCAAATAAATGGTAGGATTGGCGCCATAATTTTTATAGTGTCTACCAAAACGCTATGGAGCACATAATAAGCTGTGAGCTTATCATTATCATCTTCAGTTTTCCAAAACCGTCTTCGATTTCTTCGAATATACCAATTTGAAAGATCATCTAAAAAATTATCAAACTGACGCATTAACTTATCTACTCGATAGCTATCTAATGACTGTCGAGAATTTGCAATAAATAGATTAAGTTTTGACAATATCCATTTGTCCATTATGGTAAGATCAGACATAACAAATTTAGATTTGTCTGGGTCAAAACCGTCAACTGATGCGTAAGTAGCAAAAAATGAATATGAATTCCAAAACTGAATCATTTTTTTTCTTATTTCATTTCCATGCTCATAGCCAAATAATAAATTCTGTTCAGGATTTTGCGATGCATAAATCCATCGCATCACATCGACGCCCATTTTTTCAGCTGCATCATCAAACCAAATAGCATTTCCCCAGGATTTATGCATATCTCTACCATCCTCAGCTTTAACTAATGCATGGCCAAGTAAATTTTTAAAAGGTGCTTTTTTTTCTAATTTTGCAGACATAGCAAGCAGTGAATAAAACCAATTTCTAAATTGGCCCGGAAAAGACTCAACGACAAAATCAGCTGGAAACCACTTCTTCCAGTAGTTTTTATCTTGATTATATTTTAGTGTAGAAAAAGGAACAATTCCAGCATCTAGCCAGGGATTTCCAACATCTTCAATTCGCTTACCAATTAACCCAGATTTTGGGTGTTTAATTTTCACCTTATCGATCCAAGGACGATGAGGGCTATTTCCCTCAAACTCTTTCCAGCCCTCAATAGCTAATTGCTTTAATTCTTCTTTTGACCCAACAACATAAAACGAACCATCTTCGAACTCCCAAATTGGTAACGCAAGTCCCCAAAATCGTTTTTTTGAAATCATCCAGTCGCCCATTCCATCTAACCATTCTTTTTCTCTATCAGAGCCCCAATCAGGGATCCAATTAATATCATCGACAATATTTTTTATTTCGTCTCTCCAATCCATATTTATATACCATTCATCTACAAGTCTAAATACTAATTCATCACCCGACCTCCAACAATGTGGGTAAATATGGGGGTAGTCCTCTGCATAGACTAGAAATTTATTTTCTTTTAAATAATTTATAATTTCGTCAATTGTTTTTGGGTCGGTTGCTCTTTTGCCTCTAAGCCAGCCAAATTTCTGGGTAAATNTTGATTCTTCATCAAGGGGTGCGATACTAACCAAATTTAATTTTTTTCCTACTTTATGATCAATATCACCACAACCTGGCGCCATATGAACAATTCCTGTACCTTCCCCGCTTACTACAATATCATTNCCCATATTGTCTTTACCTGGATCCACAACTTGGTGTTGTAAAATTCCACATTGCCCTTTCTCAGCTAATAGATCATTTCTTATAGGATATCCTCCTAATTCAGATTGGGCATCTAAATTATCAAATGGTCCTTCATAATACCAGCCCACCATTTCCTTTCCAGGTATTTTCCCAATAATTTCAAAACCACCTCTTTCCTTGAAAATTTGNGAAATTGTTTTAAGCTTTGGCAAACCATCTATCCACTGTTTTTTTTCTTTGAATTGCTTATCGAGTCGCTTGAAATTTAAATTATCATCAGCAAAATAATAAATTGAGCCGTCAGGTGTCTTGATCTTCACATATTCCAAGTTACCATTTACGCCTGNAATTACATTTGAAGTAAGTGTCCAGGGGGTAGTAGTCCAAATAAGTAAAAACTCATTTTTTCTATCTTTAAGCGGAAATCGAACAAAAACCGATTTATGCGAAACCAGCTTTCTACCTTCAATAATTTCCATTTGTGAATAGGATGTTCCTGACCTCCCAGACCAAGGAACNACATCAGACCCTTTATATATTTTGCCATCATCAAATAATTTTTTCAAAAAGGACCAAATTGTATAATTATTCTCATCTGACATAGTGAAGTATGAATTATCCCAATCCATCCAATATCCTAGGCGTTTAGATTGATCTGTTTGAATTGCAGAATATTTCTCTACTCTATCTTTACACATTTTTACAAATTTTTCGATGCCATATTCTTCAATGTCTTTTTTTGATTTAAACCCTAGTTCTTTCTCAACTTCAACCTCAACCCATAACCCTTGGCAATCAAAACCCTGTTGATATCTTAAATCAAATCCATTCATTGATTTATATCTGTTATATAAATCCTTTAAAGTTCTTCCCCATGCATGATGTACGCCCATTGGGTTATTTGCCGTGATTGGCCCATCAATAAAGGACCATTTTTTGTTATTTGAGTTTAATTTTCTTCTTTTTTCAAAAATTGAATTTGAATTCCAAAAATCAAGTATTTTGTGCTCGATCTTAATAAAGTCTACCTTGGATTTGACGCGTTTAATCATTTAATTATTTTTTTATGCTTATGAAGAGGTAAAAATTAGGCTTTTCACCTAGGACAACAAAGAGGAAAAGATTTTGATNTGANAGNGTATNTAAAGANAAATATAGTTATTTTTTAAGGTCAAGGGTTACATACTGNGCATTTCCATCTCTTTTAATATGNAGCATTAACATTCCCCTNCGCTTTGTNTTCTTTACAAGANCATCAAACTNCTTNATAGNTNTACACCGCCTCGANCCAACCCTAGTGATCAAATCNCCANCTTGAATNCCAGCTTCATCAGNNGGACTNTCACNNAATACTNGAGTNACAANAATACCCGCATCTTGACTATTNATNCNAAACTCTTGACGATTAAGNCGATTTAAGTTGCTTACTTCAATNCCAAGTTCATTNGAATTTTCAGTTTGAANATTTANTGCAAGNTTATCATCNTTAGGCATTTTCTCAAGTTTNACTTTGAAAGATTTTTTTCTTCCATCNCGAATNACNCNTAGATTNTAAAAGTTNTTNGGNTTTGATATAGATACATTATTTCTTAANTGATCNACGCTTTTTATCATCATTCCATNNAATTCAACAATCACNTCCCCAGTTTCAATTCCAGCCTTATNTGCAGGNCCATCNTCAATNACATTTGCAACAAGAGCTCCACTTCTTGTTTTTAAATCTAATGCTTTTGCNGCNGTATCNTTGATTGGNTGGATTTGCACGCCNATATANGATCNNACAACTTCACCGTATGNTATCAAGTCAGACATTACTTTTTTCACCATATTGGATGGAATNGCAAANCCAACNCCTTTATTGCCTCGATCAAAATATCCATTGGAATAAATAGCTGTATTGATTCCAATTAAATCACCCGATGAGTTCAATAGGGCTCCTCCACTGTTACCAGGATTTATTGCAGCATCAGTTTGAATAAAATCCTCATAAATATCACCCTGGATGATGTTCCCACGACCTTTTGCTGAAACAATTCCAGCTGTAACGGTATGGCTTAAATTTGCAGAAAAAGGACTCCCTACTGCAATCACCCATTCCCCAACTCTTAAATTATCTGAATCACCGAGTTGTAAATCGGCTAGACCTTTTGCTTTGATTTTGATTACGGCAAGATCTGACTTTGGATCTTTTCCAATGATCGAAGCTTTATATTCAGACTTATCTAAAAGACGTACGGTTATTTCATCAACATCTTCAACAACATGATTATTAGTAATTATATATCCATTTTTTGCATCAATAATTACACCTGAACCTAACGCAGAGGATTTATACTCTCTTTGCCTAGGTTGGTTGAAGTAAAATCGAAAAAGATCTTCTTGGGGTGTGCTACGGTTTGATTGACTGATTTCAATTTTCTTTTCTGTTAAAATTGTTACAACCGCAGGATTGGCTTTCTCCGCAATATCAGCAAATTGATCGCTAAATTGCTTTAAAAAAACATTTTGTGTAAAAACAATATTTAAATAAAATATAGTAGTAAATAATTTTTTCATGGTTCTCTTTTCAAAAATATAAAGGTTCAATGCTGAATTATATCTAATGTTCCAAATTTTATAGGTAGGGCTTCAAATCTTTATAAAATGCAGCTTCAGAGCGTGGCCCTATATATCCTTTAACAATATAACCATCTCTATCGATAATTAACGTTGTTGGAACTCCGGTAAGTGGCCTTCCAATGCTTCTTCCATATTCAATCATCACCATTTGTGCTTCAAATCCATTTATATCTTTTAAGATTGTGTAGTCCATGTCCCATTTATTCATAAACTTTTGAAGATATCTATCAGAATCAGGAACCCCGGATCTTGGTATCGTTATCCCAACAATTTCGAGACCGTTTTTCTTATATTTTGAATACAAATTATTAAAATCAGGAATTTCTTGCAAGCAAGGCCCACACCACGTTCCCCAGAAATTTAATAAAACTACTTTCCCGCTATAATCGCTTAATTTAACTAATTTCCCTTGAGCTGTTCTTAGTTGAAAATCAGGAGCTTTAATAGCATACTCTGGTCGTTGGGGTTGTTTTTTATATTCTGTTCTTGAAACTATTTCTGAAGACTTGCTGATTTCCTTTAAAGATTGTTTTTTTTGACAACTATAAGACGACATTGCGCATAAGAGAATGATTATTTTTGTCAAATTCATTTTCTTCTAGCCTTCCAGTCCAGAATCTAAAAAATCAATGAAATCATCAAGTTTTCTAGTCATACCAGGAAAGGTACTAATTATTTCATCTTCAGGAGTCAATATTACATAAAAAGGCAACGCCGCAGTTCCAAAGCGATCTATTTCATATAGTTGATTTTCTTTATGTTTAGGACCAGCATCGGTGTATAGCTGCACTAAGGTCATTTTTTTAAATCTTTCTTTAACTTCGGGTTCTATAAAAACATTTACCTCCATCCATCTGCAATTTGTGCAGGTATAACCTGTAAAATCAACAAATAATGGTTGACCGGTAGTCTTAGACACTATAAAGGCCTCTTCAAGATCTTTGTACCATGTTAGACCTTCTTTATATGGGGAGCCGTAATCGCTATTAGAACTAAGCTGGGGAGGGAGGTAGGAGTAAATTAGGCCGTTGAGACGATGGCCAAACAAGCCAGATCCCAAATAAAGGCCAAATGTTAAAAATAGCACACTAATCATGAGCCTGGGTGGTTTTAAAACCTTTAAAACTGAATCATGTGGGAATCTGATTTTTCCAAGCAAATAGATTCCGCATAAGATCATTAGAATTGCCCAAATGGCCAATACTAAATTATGAGTGAAGAATCCCCAGCCCCAAACAAGATCTGTATTACTGATAAATTTAAATGCTGCTGCCATTTCTAAAAAGCCCATCACAACTTTGGTAGAATTTAACCAACCACCAGATTTAGGAATATTAGCTAAATATTGAGGAAAAAGTGCCAACAAAAAGAATGGGGATGCAAAAGCGGTACTGAAGACCACCATTCCTACCATTGGCCAGAACCATTGACCTTGCGAAGCAGCTACTAGAAGCAAACCTACAAACTGAACAGTGCATGTAAAGCTTGTAAGAGTGAAGGTTACTGCCATAAAAATTGTACCGATAACCCCTTCTCGACCCTCTTGGCGCAAAGAGAATTGCTTTATACTTTCTGGTAAATCTATTTCATACATACCAAAAAGCGAAAGGGCAAAATAAATGAACAGGCCAGCAATAAATAAATTCACCCAAGGATTTGCTGCAAGCTGGTTAGCTCCAGATGCCCCAAGGGTTAATGCTAAAATAAAACCAAGAATAGAAAAAGTTGCTATTATACCAAAAGTGTAGGTCAATGCATTTGATAATGGTGTTCCATTTTTTGATTCACCTCGCTTAATAAAAAAAGCAACAGTTATAGGTATCATTGGAAAAACACAAGGCGTTAATAAAGATAAAAAGCCCATCGATAGAGCTAAAAGAATAAAAGGGAAAAATCCCTCAAGTATAGCAGCATCAAGGCTAATATTACCCTCTTCATCAAAAACAGCATCTTTATAGGGAATTATTTTATTATAACCTTCCCTGGCCGATCCCTCAAGAATATTAACCGCTGCAACTAAGTTTTCTTCATTGGGTGGATAGCATAGTGTAGCATTACAAACTTGATATAAAACGGCTACTTTAACATCATGCTTACCAACTGGCATCTCATTTTTGATTAAAAACGGTGCTTCAAATGATGTTCCACCATGATGTGTTCGGGTTGTAGTTTCAAATGCGTCATCATATTTTACAACCGGCTCCTCCTCCAAAACCATCCCAATCTCATCGACTACCTTTCCTGAAAGCGTAACTTTTGAGGCAACTGGTCCCTTGCCTTGATTCCTAAGTGCATAGATTCTCCATTCATCATCCATTTCAGCACTGACAATGATAGTTGCAACCTCACCAGCTCTAACAGACTCTTTTTCTACCACTGAAAGGATAACGGGTGTTTCAAATTGAGCCCATGTAAAACTTAAGAACAAAAGGAATGTGATATTTTTTATTGCTTGAATCATTTAAATAAGACTAAATAAATATATTCTATTGAATTTCAATGAAATATTTAATAAGAAGTTCCTTTTTAGCTATTTCAGCGCTTTACTTTTATTTACTAGTTTAATTTTCATTTCAACTTTTTCAAAAGGATAATCTGCATCAGGTCCACCATACCTAGGGTTTTGCTTTCGAGGTGTTTCATAATAAACAATTTGGTTGATGATTTCAAGCCCATGTATGACTTGACCAAATACAGTATATTTATTGTTTAGTTGTGGGGTTTCTGCATGGCAAATAAAGAATTGACTTCCAGCGCTATTAGCATCTTTTCCTCTAGCCATCGATAGAGTACCTTTAACATGTTTTTTATTATTGAATTCTGCAGGAATTTTCCAAGTTTTTTTATCTTTTTTATTACCAATTCCAAAAAATTTTCCAGCTCTCCCTCCAGAACCCCACCGCATTCTATCGTCACCTTTCGAATTGGGGTCTCCGCCCTGAATAACAAAGCCTGGGATTACGCGATGAAAAGCAGTATTGTCAAAATAACCTTCATTTACAAGAGTTTTGAAACTTTCAACATGCATAGGCGCAACTTCTTCGTAAAATTCTAAAACCATATCCCCATACTTGGTAGATATCACCGCAACTTTTTCTTCTTTTGAACAACTCATAAATACTGCTCCAAAAATTAATGTTGATAAGATTTTTTTCATTAAACTATACTCCTGCTTCCTGGTTTTTCAATTGGTATTCTCGCTAATTCCGGTGGGATTTCATTTAAGTTGTAACTTTTTACTTCTAGCGATGTTAGGGATAGTTGGTTTTGATGAAGAACAACCGATCCACTACTTCTATCTACAATAACACCTACTCCTTCAACAACTCCTCCACTGTTTTCTATTAGCTGGATAACCTCTTTAACAGATCCCCCTGTCGTAATCACATCTTCAATAATTAATATTTTTTCTTTTTCTTTAACATTAAACCCTCTTCTAAATCGCATTTTTCCATCTTCTCTTTCGGTAAAAATTGTACGTTTTTTCATTATTCTACCAACTTCAGTTCCTATAACAATACCTCCTACAGCTGGAGAAACAACTAAATCAATTTCATAATCTTGAAAGTGACTTGCTATTTCATTTGAAAACATTTCTAGATATTTTGGATATTGGAGAACCTTGGCGCATTGAAAATAAGATGAGCTATGCCTGCCAGATGTTAATACAAAGTGTCCTTCGAGCAGAGCTCGAGACTCTTTAAATATTTTAATATAATCATCACTAGTCATCAAGTATTTCTCGCATCTTTAGTAGGTAGTTTTTGGCTTCATTTCTAATTGATTTTTCGCTTAAATCAGGGGGGAAAATAATACTTCTTGATATATTAATTATGGAAATTCCATTATTATTGCCATAGATCATGCTTTTGTTTAAATCTCCTCCTTGTTTTCCAATACCAGGAATCAATAAAGGGAGGTCGGGAGCATGTTTTCTCACTTTTAGAATATCCTCTGCAGCTGTTGCTCCAACTACTAACCCAATATTTTCATTCTTATTCCATTCATGGCAAGTTCTAGCAACGGTTTCAAATAATGTATCATTACTATCTGTATGAATATTTTGAAAATCAGAAGCAGAAGGATTTGATGTGCGACATAAAATGAATACTCCTTTTTTAGAATCTGATATAAATGGCATAATTGAATCAAAACCCATGTAGGGGCTTAGCGTTACTGCATCAAAGCCAAAATGACCAAAAAGACTTTTGGCATATTGATTTGCTGTATTTCCAATATCGCCTCTTTTAGCATCGCCGATCACTAAAGTATCTTTTTCAAAAAAATCCATTGTTTCTTCAAGCCACTTAAATCCATTTGAACCCCAGCGCTCAAAAAAACCTAGGTTTGGTTTAAATGCAACTGCAAGATCTTGTGTTGCTTCAATAACCTTACGAGAATGAAGTTTTAAATCTTTGATTGTGGCAGATTTATCCCGCAAACCTTCAGAGCTAATGTCAAGGCCAATGCAAAGGTGGCTGTTTTTATTTTTAATTGAATTTTTTAATATAGAATTAAATGATTTCATGGTGGAAATTTACTTCTATAAATGCAGAACCTCAAAAAGGGAATCTATAATTATTAATTAATAGAATTATTTTTATTTTTGATAAATTTGGAAACAACAAATGAATAATATGAGGCAATCTAATTCCAATATTGTAGCATCTAGCGGTGTTTTTCAAATTGAGTACCAAATAGAAACATTATGTCATGATTTTGAAGGCTTGATTGATGTTTCAAGGTCGCTTGAAAAAATTTATGGCTCTAAAGCACTTCTAACAGAAAATACGATAATGAAATACTTTAACCATCCACAATCATTGCCATTTATTGCTCGATACAGGAAAGAAATTATTGGATATATAATTGGTATTCCGCTTGAAGGTTTAGCTCAAGAACCTTGGGTAAGGATAGAAAAAAATTATGGAAAAATGAATACACTTTACACCTATGCCTTCGTTATCAAAGAGGATTATAGAAAAAATGGTTATGCAAAAATGCTAAAAAAAGTCTTTTTGAGTAAAGCCGATAAAATAGATAAGATTGAATACGTTACTGGTCACGTAGCTAAGGGGATTTCCTCAAATTTTAATGGAAATATCGAGATTGTTAACGAGGTTAAGAATTGGCAAGGAACGGGTATGCAATTCGAATACTACAGACGAAAATTAGATTAACTTATTTTACTTTTTAGCGATCTTTCTTTTGTAGCGAGACTTACAACTACTAGTGAAATTATAGAAAGAGTAATTGCAGGTAAGACCTCATCCATATTTCCATAAATTCTACCAGGAACTATATTTTGAATAAATGTTGATTCTTTCCATAAAAGGGTGGTTAAAGTACCGGCCAATATTGAGGTTATTGCCCCTTCCTTAGTTGCGCCTTTCCAAAAAAGCGCTGCAACTAAACTAGGTGTGATAGCTGCTCCATATATCGTATAGGCATAGAGAGCTCTTTCAAAAAACCCTGATGACTTGGCAAAGCCTAAAGAAACAATATAGGCTATAATACCTAATATGATAACTAATACCCTACTAAGAAAAATAATCTTTTTCTGATTAGCATTTTTATTAAAGTAGTTGAGATAAATATCTCTCATTAGTGTTGTGGTTGGAACCAATAAATAACTATCAGCAGTTGAAATGATAATTCCAATTATGGTGGTCATCATGATAGCTCCTATGAGAGGAGGTAAAAACTTGTGAGAAGCATAAATTAGAACATACTTCCCTACTTCTGCGTCTGGAATCATGCTTGAGGCAATCCAGGCGGCAATAATGATCATTAATTCTGCAATTGCAATAGCAATTATTAAAGTTTTAGTAGCAGACTTGGCACCTTTGGCATCTTTGCTAGCAAAAAATCTTTGATACATATTTGCATCTCCCATAATTAACAAAAATGANGGAAGGCAAAAATTAATTATATCCATNGNTGAGTAGACTCCCCAAAAATTCATNTGACTNTCNTTATTCATCTCAGCAAAGGAAATNGCCATNCCTTCAAANCCTCCAGCTTTAACAAAAAAGATTGGAATGGCTATGATAAANGANANAACAATGATGATGCCATTTGCNACATCGGTNTANGCNACACTTACNAGNCCGGCAAGCATAGTNTANAGAATTATAAAAACTGCNGCNATAATNGTACCGGTTTCAATNGAGATTAGTGGTTGNCCATTNNNATNTAGGAAAACATCTTTTAATACAGTNTGNATGACTGCNCCACCAGCATTATACTGGTAGCTNACAATTACCATGTATGCGATTACAAGAGCTATAACTGAAAGCGTCCTAGCTGNAGGGCCAAACCTGTCACCTAAAATTTCAGGAACNGTAAANTTTTCNTANGNNCTGACNTTNCCNGCAATTTGAGTTAAGACAANTACCCCNAAAACACCTCCAAGNGGAAGNANTAAAGCAGCTAANCCTGTTTCATATGNCTTNCCAGCATTNCCAAGAATTGAGCCAGTCCCCATCCATGTTGCNAGCATAGTGCCTACTAAAATCCATGGGGTTAATGTTCTACCNGCTACAGCAAAATCAGACTGAGTTTTAATTTTTNTAGCTTTNTATANNCCTANCCCAACTAAGGNAAATAGGTAAATTANGATTATTGATANGTATATCATTGNCAGTAGAAAGTTAGCAATTAAAAGTATTTAAAGTTAATTTTAATTCTAACANTATTATTNATAAGTTGTNAATAATCAATNTTGATTAANTCANNNAATTNAAATTAAAGTATAAAATTTGGTTTTTATGAAACTTGAACTACACTGGAAAATAATTATAGGTCTTGTTTTAGGGCTTCTCTTTGGTATGCTTGCCGCAACCCAGGGATGGGGGGTCTTTGTTTCAAATTGGATTTCTCCATTTGGTAAAATATTTATTAACCTACTTAAGCTTATTGCCGTTCCCCTTGTTCTTTCATCATTAATAACTGGAGTAGCATCACTTTCTGATTTAAAAAAATTATCTAGAATAGGNGGNAGAACTATTTCAATATATATTGCAACAACAGCNGTTGCNGTTACAATTGGACTTCTTTCAGTAAANATGCTTCANCCTGGCTCAACTGTTCCTGAAGATATGAAATCAAAATTACAAGANACCTANCAATCTTCAGTTTCTGGNAGAGTTGAAGCTGCTGAGGAGGTAAAAGATAGAAGNGCNTTACANCCAATTGTNGATATGGTNCCTAGNAATTTTTTTAGNTCTGCTTCAAATAATAGNAATATGCTTCAAGTTGTATTTGTCGCAATAATTATTGGAATTGCTCTAATTCAAATAAATAAAAACAAAGCAAAGCCAGTGCTTGATTTTTTTGAAGGGATTAATGAGCTTGTTATTAAACTTGTTGATAATATAATGCTCATGGCTCCATACGGTGTATTTGCTTTAATCGCTGATACAATAACTTCAATAGCTGGAAATAATATTAATAATGTTTTAGANCTTTTAGGTGCGNTAGGNTTTTANATGTTTGCNGTNATAATAGGTCTNNTNTTNCAAACATTAATTACNTATACCATCGTTTTAAAATTATTTTCAAANATGTCATTAAAAAANTTCTATCAAGGTNTGGCNCCAGCTCAGCTTCTAGCNTTTTCAACNAGNTCNAGNGGNGCAACNCTTCCTGTNACCATGGAAAGGTGTGAAGAAAAATTAGGNGTTTCTGAAGAAGTTTCATCNTTTGTTTTNCCATTAGGNGCTACNATCAATATGGATGGAACAGCNTTGTATCAAGCTGTTGCTGCTGTATTTATAGCNCAAACATTAGGAATGGATCTTACNCTTGGNGCTCANCTNACTATTGTNCTNACAGCAGTTCTAGCATCNATTGGAACAGCAGCNGTTCCAGGGGCAGGTGTAATAATGCTAGTNATNATNCTNGAAGCAATTTCTGTNCCTAGTGCAGGTATAGCATTAATCCTAGGGGTAGATAGAATATTNGANATGCTAAGAACNGTAACNAATGTAACAGGTGANGCAAGCGTNGCTGTTGCAGTAGCNTCCTCAGANGGTGANCTNAAAGATTCNTNAATCAATTNATTTTGAATTAATTCATNACAATATTAAACTTTANCAGTTATTATAAATTTTTGCTATAGTCTTTGAATTTCAGGATCTTCAACTTTTATCCTAGAGTNAAACTTCTGAATCTAAAAAACAGGCCTTTCTCATTNATTGNGATGAAGGAAGTTTGCTAGCTTCGGAGAGCTCTACCGTGTTTATACGGATCCTTGAAATCAATTCTATAGTAAAATAAAAAACCCCGAAAATTCGGGGTTTTTTATTTTTTTAACATAAGTTGAATTTGATCAATTCTTTCTGCAGGTCCTCTTATTTTTAAGTATATATGATCATTTCTATAATCTCTTTCAATTATATCTACATCCCGCTGTGAAAATGCAATTTCTCTGGGTTTTTCATAGGGCAATTTTAATTCGATAGTCGTATAATCTTTATCCATCTTATCAATAATTGAATTTTTTAATGAATCGATTCTGAGCTGATCTAAAGCAGAAATATATATGCCATCAGGAAATGCGTTCTTTAAAAAACTAAATTTAGATTTAGATTTAATCAAATCTATTTTATTTAAAACCACTAAGGACTGTTTATTAGCACCAATATCCTTTAGCACTTGAGTTATTGTTTCATAATGATCCAGGACGTAATCACTAGATGAGTCAAGCACAATTAAAATTAGATTTGATTCAACAATCTCTTTTAATGTACTTCTGAAGCTTGCAACTAGGTGATGAGGTAATTTTCTAACAAATCCTACTGTATCGCTTAAGAGAATAGTGTGTATTTTATCTAAGCTTACTGAACGTATAGTAGTATCAAGGGTAGCAAAGAGCTTGTCTTGTATGTATACATCTGAGCCTGAAAGAGATTTCATCAATGTTGATTTACCGGCATTTGTATATCCCGCCAAAGAAACTTTATAGCTATGTTTCCTTTTTTTTCTTTGAGTCTCTCTTTCTTTATCAATTTTTATAAGCTCTTTTTTTAAGTTAGAAATTCTTGCTCGAACGATCCTTCTATCAACTTCTATCTGTGTTTCTCCTGCACCAGCCCTAGTTCCAATACCTCCCATCTGACGCTCAAGATGTGTCCATGCTCTGGTTAACCTTGGCAATAAATACTCGAGCTGTGCTAGCTCAACCTGCGTCTTTGCTTCTTTTGTCTGAGCATGCTGTGAAAAAATCTCTAAAATTAATGAACTTCTATCAATTACCTTTATATCCTTACTTAAATTAGAGAAATTTTTTATTTGCGCAGGACTTAACTCATCATCAAAAATTATCAATGAGATATTTAAACTTATGGCTTGCTCAATTATAAGCTTAGCTTTTCCTGTTCCAATAAAATACGACGGATTTATCTTATTTATTTTTTGTACAAAATGATGTACAACATTAGCTCCAGCAGTTTGAGCTAGAAGTTCTAATTCATGCAAATGTTCGTTAACTTTAATAGGGGTAAGATTGCTATGCACGGCTCCAACAAGAAATGCATTCTCAGTAAATTTCTTCCCCTTGTTTTTTTCAATCAACGTTTGATTTGTTCTTTAATTGGACGGCTAATGAATGATTCAAACAAAAACAATATTATTGCTATTATTAAAAACAGTTTCCAAAGCGATGTACCGTGTCGTTGAGATTTTATTACTTCAACAATATTTTTTTCATCAGTTAACATCGCAGCATTGTTTGCTTTAAATTGTTTAATAACTTTGTCAGATTCAGCTCTAATACTTGGAGATTCATATTCAGATAAATTGGTTGAGAATGCAGTAAAAAATTCATCATCTACGTAGAGACTATATGATCCTAGCTCACTTGTATTGGCTATCTCAAGACGTTCGTTATTGTAATTTGGAATGATCATGATTTCATTTTTACTAGGAGTAATTAATTTCCATTTTTGATTTATTAATTCACTAGGGACCTTGATATATTTAATTTTATCAACCTCAACAGGAATTGTATTAAACTCATCTGTAGCACTTAAAATTAATGCCCTGTGAATGAGAGGTATTAGAAGTCCTTTAAGTCCAAAATTATTCCAGCTTAAGTCTAAAGGTGAAGATAAAAATAAAATCTGTCCATCATTGGATTCGATTTCAAGCAAAAATGGATCACTGTTGTTTAAAGATAAAATTGATTTTTGAGACTTTTTCAAATTTAATTGATTATACTTATATATTTTTGGAAGCGATAGATCTGGATCGCGTAAATTTAGCTCCTGAAAAATAGGATTTTCTCTATCAACTATTTCAACAGAAAAAAATGATTTGCTACCTGTAGAAATTAATTCTTTAAAAACAGGAAGATTTAAATTTGAAATTGCAATTTCATCTAAAAGGCTATAATTATTGCCACTAAACCAAATTATTGACCCACCTTTTAGAAGAAATGCTTTTAGTGTCTGAATTGCTTTAGGTGATAAATAACTTGGGTCTAATAATATTAGTATATCTGTTTGGTCTAAAAAAATCAAATCAATTGTAAGCATTTCCTTAAGTTCGATATCTAAAAATCTGCTTTCACCGCTAATTGATTCCAGCGCTGATTTGATCAAAAATGAATCATTAATATTTGTTGTAATTACTTTACATGAAATCTGCTTAGGAATACTTAGCTCAAAAGTCTTAATGTTGTCATAAATAAATTCATCTTTACTTATTTGAACCCTTCCTTTAATTATACCACTCTTTCCAGGGTAAGCCTGAAATATAAAATCTTTGATTCGATTAGGTTTGAAATGAGAAATGATTTGCCCTATGCGATCATCATTCAAATAAAGTTCTATAGGAATATTTCGTTTTTCTAAATTGCTTGTATTCTCAATTTTTGAATTAAGTTTTAACAATTGATTTGGTAGCTTTATTTGATTTATTGAAGAAACTTCTTTTATTGAAATATTATCATTTGAGCTTTCATTTTTAGAAAAATAAAATTGCCAATCTTTATATTTTTCAGGAAAACTTGATGGNGGTCTTACTGGAATATCACTTAAAATAAAACATTCTTTATTTGGAAATTCAGTTTCTATNTCTTGNAATACTGAATCAATTAATGACCATAAATTATCACTGCCCATTGAATGTTTAACTTTCAAATCTTGAGGGTTNACCTTTATCCCCTCTTCAATAAAATCACTGTATATAAGTTTTGGTGGATTAGTTTGGTAAACTTTTAGATTGGTAACTCCATCAAAAGCGTTAAGAATTTTTGGCACTAATGAAATGTTACTATCAAAAAAAGACTTTCCGTTCTTTTTTACCCCTAGACTTGCTGAATTATCTATAAATATTACTGAAGTAGATTCTTTTTTACTTGATACCCAATTTGAATTGTTTAACATAATTGGACCTGAAAACATTAAAACTAAGCATATAATAATTAATGTTCGAACCAGGATTAGAAGCCATTTAATAATTCGTAATTTTTTTATTGATTCGCCTTCAAGAGCTTTAATATGCTGAATTGATGGAAATTCAATAGTATTAGCAGTCCTCTTACTGACAAGATAAATTATCAATGGGATGAAAGATGCAAATAAAGCCCAAAGTACTGATGGAAAAAGAAATGACAATTTATAGCAATCCTAATAAGATAGTCATAATTATTGCTGATCCAATTGGAATTCTAAAATTATCATCAAAGGGAAGCGGCAAAGTTTCAAAAAGCATTGCTGATAAAGCACCAACACTTGAAACGTAAAATGGTAATGGTTCATAGTAGTATGCTGCAATTAAACATATAATAAGACCTCCAAAAAAACCCTCAAGAGACTTATCGTATATTTTAAACTTACCAAATTTCCTACCAATCAAAGCTGCAAAGGTATCNCCGACGCTCATAAATATTAGAGAAATAATAGCAATATTTTTCGGGAAGACTAAAATAGTAATCGAAGCTGAAATCATTACCCAAGTCGCCCCAGTAAATNTTCCATTTAATTCATGCTCTCGTAGCATTTTACCAAAAAATATTTTAAAGAATTTTTTAATTAATTTTGATTTTTTTCTAAAAAAATCAGCTAAAATGAAAAATGCTGTAAAAGTAATAATTATTATCTTGAANTGGTTTTGATCAGGAATTATAAACCAATAGCTGAAAGGGATAATTAAATTAAAAANGTGAATGACTTTACGTTGATATTCATGAATCGAAATCATTTTTCATTTTGAAGTTTATCAAAAATATCTTGTAAATCAAGGATACTAACAATTAAGTCTATTTTTGTTGGTTCATCAAGAACTGTTCCGGGAATTATGGATTGATCTAAAACTGTATAAGGAACAAGATCTTCATCCTGCTGATATGATACTTTTCCAAGTTGTAACTTTGATCTAATCAATTCTTCCTTTGCTTTATTTAAACTAAAGCCAAATAGCTGAGGTACCTGAAAAAAATCTGGAGGTAAACCCATACTCACTGTTAATTGAAGTCCATATCCCTTTTTAATTTGATCTCCGAACTTTGGAAACTGCCAGGCAATAGTTCCTTGCTGATAGTCAGGGTTATATTCTGTATAGATTGTATCAATATTTAAACCTAATTGTTGAAGTGAAATTTCAGCACTTCTTCTAGATTGACCAACAAGACTTGGAACATTGATCATTTTTTCCTGTTGAGAAATTTTCAGCCTGATGGTTCTACCTTTTTTTACTCTATTTCCAGATACCGGGTACTGATCTATAACGGTTCCAGGGTCAAATTTAGATGTATATAGAGTGTCAAATATCTCACCTTTAAAGCCTTCAGCATTTAACTCTTTCAGTGCACGATCAATATTTTTACCTTTTAGATTCATTACAATTACACTATGCCCTTTTCTAATATAAAAGGGCATAATTAACCAATCAAAAATTAAAAAAATAATAGTTGATGAAATTATCAACGCAACTACGAAATTAATTATTTTGTTCAACATTTTCTAATTTTTGCTGCAAACATACCATCAACGTNATCACGCGGCGGAAAAGTTTCAAGGCAATTTTTTTTATTTATCCATTTTTTTGGAACAAGACTATCTATTGATTCTAATTTATAATTTGAATTTAATTTAAGAAATGCCTCAATTACATTCCAATTTTCTTGGTTTTCCATAGAGCAAGTAGCATAAACNATAATCCNGTTCGTTTTTAAAAATTTTGAAATATGAAATAATATTTTTTTTTGATAAACAGACATTTTACTTGGGTCTTTACTGTCTTTTCTCCATTTAATATCTGGCTTTCTACTTATTACGCCAGTTCCAGTGCAAGGCGCGTCAATCAATATTCTATCTGCCAATGGAAAGATATCCTTAGTTGCATCTTTAACCTTCCAATTAATGGATAATTCAAGCTCGTTGCAGCGCTTTAAACTCTTGACTACATTACTTGAATTAATATCGGAAGAAAACAAATTTCCAGACTCATTCATTTTTTGAAAAATATAAATTGATTTTGTACCTGGCGCTGCGCAGACATCAAGAATTGTTTCATTNGGTTTTGGGTTAAGAATTTCAACTACAGCACCGGCGGCTCTATTTTGAACAAATACTTTACCATTTAAATGGATTTGACTAGATAAAATTTTTCTAAGCCCTNAATTAATTCTAATAAAATTTTTTGAATTAGGGCTTTTAGACCAACTAATTCCTCGATCTAAGAACTCCTGTTCAGCTTTATCTATTGGAAGGTTTAATCTAAGATCAGTACCATGACTATCATTCAAATAATCAATTAATTCATTAGTTCTTGATTTTCCAAACTGATCAACCCAATTAGTTATCATCCACTCTGGAAANGACTGCCACGAAGCTAGATCTTGATGCGGGATAGGAGTTTTTTTATTTATGAGATGCGCCTTCCTAAGCACAGCATTAATTAATCCAGAAAGTTTTTTATTTGTAATTTTTTTTGATAACCCCACCCATGAATCTACTGCTGCATGANTTGGAATAGTGTCGTCCATTAAATATTCATAATAAGCTAAACGTAAAATACTTAAAACTTTAGGAGGTAATTTCTTGATAGGTTTATCTAAAGACAATGAGATCCAACTATCTAGCCTTCTTTGCCAACGAACTACTTCATTTGATAAAACCATTGAGCGGCTACGTTCAGAGGCTGAAATATTATTTTTTTTATAATAATCATGCCTAATTGACTTCAATTGATGTTTTGTTGAATCAAATTTATAAACGATATTAAAAGCATGATATCTTGAATTATTTTCTTTAATCAAATCTAATTCCAGGAGTGTAATTTATTCCCCTAACCCAATCGATTGCGGACATTCTCTTTTTACCTTCATATTGTACACTTATTAATTCTATTTGGGAATCTGAACAGGAAATCAAAATTTTATCATTGATATAACTTATTAATCCAGGAGTATTTATTATTGGATCTTTAACTAATCGTGTATCATATATTTTCAACCTTTTGCTATTTAAAAATGTAAAAGTACCAGGTATAGGACATAATGCTCTAACTTTTGAATGAATAATCTGAGCTGGTTCGTTCCAATTAATCTTACAAAAAGATTTATCAATTTTAGGAGCATATGTTGCTTTTTCATCATTTTGCTCTAAAGGTTTAAAACTTGGATCATTAATTCTATCTAANGATTTAATTAATAATTCTGCGCCACTGATAGACATTTTTTTCGAAAGGCTTTCATAATTATCTTTATCATCAATTAAAATTTTCTCCTGTAAAATTATTCTGCCTGTGTCAACTTTTGAATTAATAAAAAAAGTGGAATTCCCAGTTACTTTATCGCCATTAATTAGAGCGTGCTGAATTGGAGCTGCACCTCTGTACCTTGGTAATAATGATGCATGAAGATTGATAGCTCCAATTTTTGGTATATTGATAAGAGTATTTGGTAAAATTTTAAATGCAACAATGATAAAGATGTCTGGTTTTAGTTTCTTTACCCATGTTTGTAAATTAGTATCAGAAAGATTATCAGTTGTAAATAAATTTTGATCAAGATCAATCGCCAANCCCCCCAATGGAGTAAAACTTTTATCCATTGAACGCTTCATTCTCCTTGGTTTATTACTAATAACCCCAACTAAATCATGATCAGAGTTAAATACAGCTTTAAGTGNGGGGCATGAAAATTCAGGATTNCCCATAAAAATAATTTTCATCTAAAACCTGCCTGCAAGAAATGGAGCATCAAAAAGAACTATAGCGTTGTAGTTCTTTGGGATTCCTGCTTTCTTAATGAATTTTCTTTAATCAATTTTAAATCTTTATTTATACCAATTTTTTCAGCTTTTGAAACTCTATCTATAATTAAATTGCCATTAAGATGATCTATTTCGTGCTGGATCACTCGCGCTAGTAGTCCATCAAATTCTTTTGTAAATGCTTTGCCATTTCTATCTTGGTATTTAAGGGTGATTTTGTTTGACCTTTTAATATCTAAACGTATATCAGGCACAGACAAACAACCTTCGTTTAACCAAGATTCGCCATCAGAATCAATAATTTCAGCATTTGCAAACACATGAATAGATTCACCTTCTTCATCTATATCAGAAATATCAACAATGAATAATTGTAGATCTACATCAATCTGATTTGCCGCTAATCCAATTCCGTTTTCCTCNTACATTGTTTCAAACATATCTTCAATCAAATTTTCAAGATTATCAAAATTATTAATCATTTCACATTTTTTACGTAAAATGGAATTTCCATAGTTTACAATTTCTTTAGTGGCCAATATCAATCTTCCTCAATAGTATCATTCTGATTAGCNTCATCTTTTTTGGCAAGACTTGAAACAGATGCACGGTTAATCGTTATTTTAGTATTTGAATCAATTTGCAGTAAAACCNCTTTTNCATCTTTGCCTTTAAAGCCAGCTACTGTACCATGAATNCCACCAATTGTAACAATTTTATCACCCTTTTTTAATGCTCGTATCATTTCTTGTTTTTCCTTTTGGCGTTTTGCCTGAGGGCGAATCATTAAAAAATACATAATTGCCAAGATTAGGATAAATGGAAAGTAAGCCATTATACCCACACCTTGTCCTGCTTGAATAAATAAAAATAATTTCAATTATAACTCCAGATTTCTATATAAAAATTACCTAAAATCGATTAAAAAATTAAACTATCTTTGAATACCTAATTTTATTTGAATAGTTGAACCTACTCCAATTACGCTTGATGTTACTTTGATTCTTCCATGGTGAATTTCATTAATTATTCTTTTTACAAGNGACAGTCCTAAACCCCACCCTCTTTTTTTTGAACTGAAACCTGGTTTAAAAATATTATTCCAATCTTTTTTAATTATTCCAACACCATTATCTGTTATATCTAAACAAACATAATTTCCTTCTTTTGATACGGCAATATCAACCCTGCCCTTAGATGACTTAATAGAATCAATACCATTTCTGATTATATTTTCAATTGCCCATCCAAGTAAAATTTCATTACCCATAATAAAAATGTCTTTACCTTTCGAGACATTCAATTCAGTATCTTTTCCTAGAGAAGGTATCCTTTTTCTTAAATATTTTATTTGTACATCAATCAAATTATTAATCGAAATTCTTTTTAAAACTGATTGCGACCCCATTTGACTAAATCTTTCAGCTATCTGCTCTAGTCTCACCATATCGGCTTTCATTTCCTTAACAGTATTTAATGCGTCACTAGGATGGGATTTAATTCTTTCTACCCATCCAATTAGAGCTGAAATTGGGGTGCTAAGCTGGTGAGCTGTTTCTCTTGCCATTCCTACCAATATTTGTCTTTTTTCATTTTCTCGAATAGAATTAAACCCTAAAAATCCGATAAAAATAAATATAGCTACCATGAATATTTCTAATAGTGGTAGCCATTGCAATTTCTGAATAAGTACCGAATCTCCATAGTGTAAAAAGCCTAATAAAATTGTTTCACTCGATTTAGTATCATAATAGNTTATTGGAATCGGATCGTTATCACGATCCATTGATTCAACTAAATCTAATATCTCTTTTTTATCTAGGCCTTGATCTAAATTTCTATAATACAATGGACTATTTGAGCCATCTGTATAAATAATNGGAAATTGAACTTTTTTAATTATTTCATCAAAAACAAATCCAAGATTTGTATCATTCTCTTCGTTAATTGTTTTTGCGATTATACGTGAATAGACAGTAACGATTTGCCTATTATCTTCTCTTAATTGGGCAACAATNGAATTGGAATAGAAAATTGTTACAGTAACTAAGGCCAAAGCAAAAAAAAGTAAGCCAATTTTAATTTTTGTACCAGCGGTATAAGCAATCATATAATTTTTTTTCGATAAAAACCAAAACCAATTAGAATTAAGGATGTAATTAGGCTAAATAAAGAAATCGACAGACCGGTTTTAAAGGAGGATTTATCATAAATAAATTCAATTTTATGACTACCCTTAGGAACAAATACACCTCGAATTAGACCATTTACCTGAAAGGTCTCGATTGGTAAACTATCTATGAATGCTTTCCATCTCTTAGGATAATAAACCTCGCTCAGCACTAAAAATTGCTCCTCTTCAGATTCAGTTTCAATTACTATTTCATGAATAGAATGGTTAATAGATTTAATTTTTCCAATATTACTTATCGAAAAATTAGCCGATTCGAAAATTAGGGCTTTTTCTTTTGGGTTAAACTCTGGGTTAGTGATTCTTTGCCAAATTTCTGATTGATTAACTTTCTCAATATCCTTTACAAACCATGCTCTTGGCAAAAAATCATTTAATTGATAAATAGCTGTTGGCAGATTNCCTCTAGAGGTTCGCATAGGGCCTCTTTTAACCAAGGTCAGACTAGGGTGGGAAATTTGTTGGGCATCTGGAAGAATTAAATATTTAGCATTAAGCATTCTTAAAATTGGAAAAACTCCAGCGTTCTGGGTATTAATTAAAAAATCATTATATACTTTGAGTTTAGCGGGGTGATATCCTCCAATTGATTCCAAGCCAAAAGCCGCAAAACGAGAATCGCCAAATAGCTGGCCTGCANGGTAGATTCTAAACTTTTCCTTGTCATTTGAAAGATAATTTACGATTTCATCAGGTCTATAATATTCCTTAACAAATCTTTTCGATATCAATTGCGATCCTCTACCACTTGATCTNTCGGGTTTTATTATTTTCTGATTAACAATCATTAGATCCAATGTTGCTATCAATACCACAATTGCTAAAAAAGTATTTTTATTCATTCTATTAATAATCCAAAGCCGAATGAGAGTGAAGAATAATCCTACAAATAATAACATTGCCCAGGCATCCTTCAACCACAGATCCCAGCGTAAGGCATTGATCATTTGTATTTGAGATATATCTTGGACTGCAGGCGTAGAAAAATACCCTTGAAGAAACCTTTCAATACNTGATGATGCAAAAATCAAAGTCATAAATAATAATATAAATGGGACCAAGCTATAATAGAATAATTTTGATATTTTTTCCTTTTTTAATTTTAAAATTTTATCAAGACCAAGTGCCGCTAAAATAGCAATATTAAATTGAACCAATATCAGGATCATATGTGGTACTCTAAATTTATTAAAATAGGGAAAGAAATTGAAAAATAAATCATAAACAAGGCTAAAATGTCTTCCAAAAGAAATAAATAATGCTATTATGGTAGCTATCGATAGATACCATTTAAGTATGCCTTTTTTATATATGATAGCAATAAATGCTAGAAAAAGAACTATAATGCCCATGTAATTTGGATAATCAGTAAATGGCATATATCCCCAATAGATCTGTCCACCAAAACCAAAGGCGGATGGGATAAGAAATGTTAACATTTCTACTGGATGAAATGACCACCCCGTGGCATAGTTATAATCAGATCCACCCGCAGAAGAACCTCCTCTTACAGAAAAAGGGGTATATTCTATAGCAGGAAGATAAACTAATAGTGAAATACCTATTCCTAAAACACATGCAAGAAGGGTGAATGATAATTGTTTAAAAATATATTTATTTTTTTCTTTTTTGCTCTTTATTCCATGAATCAGCATCATCATGAAATAAAGCCCAATTAATAACCAGGNATAGTAAGCAATTTGAGCATGCGCACGCTGAAGCTGAAAACCTAAAAGTACTGCAAGAAAACCACAATTAACTAAATTTGGGGATGACCATAACCTTACCGATAGCCAAACAATCCAGGGGATATATGCCGCTGTCATTAGCTGACTACCATGCCCATAAACAGCCATTGTAATCATATAAGGTGTGGTCATAAATGCGATTGAACCCATAATTGAAGCAAGGTTGGAGCATTTAAATTNTTTGAGAAGAAACATACAGCCTAGACCGGCAAAAATGAGATGCAAAAGCTGGATAAAAGCTCCTGAAAGTGAAAATAATTTAAAAATATATTCTGGGAAATATAACTTTGACAGATATGAAAATGCCTCGGCGGTTGGCATGCCGCTGAACACCCAAGGTTGCCAATGTGGATAATTTCCTAATTCTTCAGAGGCCTTATTCAATACAATGCCAACAGATCTCGGACTAAGGCTATCTGGAGAGCCAAAAATCTTTCCACCAAAAACTATCGGCTCAAATAAAAAGACTACAAGAACTAAAAAACCAATCAATGATAGGAAATATATATTTTTCCAATTAAAAATCATCTATTTCTTTTTAATCCTTTTTTTATTACTCCCAAGCTACTAATAAAACTTCTATCTTCCTCATCAAGCTTCATAATAAACATTATTAAAGCATACATCAACATACAACCAGGAAGGGCAATGAGTAATTCAACTAGTAAATTGTACTGAGCTAAAAAAGGTTTTAAACTAATTATTGAAAAGTAAGTAATAAGACCCGATATTATAGGCTTAAGCATCTTTAAGGAGAAAAAGTTCATTTTTAGTAAAAAACGAACTTGAATGGTCCTAATAGATCCAATAATAATTAAAGTAATTAAGGTTGCGTAAGCCGCTCCATTAGTTCCATAACTTGGTATTAGATTATAGTTTAGTGCAAAGTTTAATGTAAATGCAAAAATTGTATTAAAAAGAACAACTCGCGTAAGGCCTGACATTCCTAGGGTTGGTGAGGCTGCACCAGAGATAGCTTGTAATAATGTTGCAATAGTGAGAATTATTAATACATCGGNGCTAGCTATATACTCCTTTCCAAATAAAGATAAAATATTTTCTGGNAAAACAATAAACATGATAGAAATAGGGATTGAAAAAAGCAACAACCATCTTGTTACCATCTTATAAGTATTGTTCATTTTTATAAGATTTTTTTCACTATGAAACTGAGAAATCATTGGTGCGTATATGCTAATGAATGACATTAATAAGGCCTGCAATAAGCCTGCTGTTCTTGCAGCTGGATGATACAACCCCACNGTGCTTGCGTCCCAAAAATATCCCAACATTAATATATCCATCCAATGCATAAATGTTTGTAAGATAATTACAAACATAAACGGGTAAGAAAATTTCAGTAAATCATAATTAAATTTAGTACTGATGAATTGCGATGGTGTAACACCAGATAAATGCTTGATTGGTTTCAGCATTGCGATTAAGCCGACTATTCCAGTAATTAACATAGGAAACATTAAGGCAGATTCAGCAGAGAATAACCAAAAACATATTATCATTGATAAAAGCAGAATCGTTGGGTTTATAAATTGAGTGACAAACGCCTTGTACTTCAATTTTTTATAACCCTGCGTGGCGGCAGCTGCAATAAGAGTAGACGCATTCAAAGGTATAGAAATTGCAAAAACAATTAGAACGCTTACCATCAAAGTTTGCGCTGAGAGAATATTGAAAGCAATATATGAGGAAAATAAAATCAGCACTACCATAATGAACAAAGAAAAGGTAATGCACATTTTCATAGCAGAGGCAATAATCTGTGAAATTTTATCTTTATCCTCCTTGGGATCAAGGCGACTAATAAAACGCATTACACCTGTTTCCATTCCCATCTTTGATAAAACTTCACTTATCAGCATTATGGCATTGGCCATAGAATAAATTCCTAAATACTCGGGACCTACCCAGCGAGCCAATAGAGCTGAATATAGATAACGATTTATACTCCCATAGAATATTCCTGAAAATGAGATAATTGATTCCTTTGCTATTTTCTGAGCGATATTCATTTTGGTTTAGTAAAAAATCCTTTAATAAATCCTATTTTTGTCCAAAAAATTGCAGTAAATCCATGTTTACCTTGAATCAAATCTTTAACTGCTACTCCCATTAAATACCATAACGCTGGAAAGATCCTTAATCGCATTTTATGTTTTCTTAAAAAATAAATTGTATTGTGAGCTCTGTAAAACATTCCTTTTGAAGCTGATTCTTTTCGAGTTCCTCCTAGTTGAGCTCGTAAATGCTCCATCACTGGCTTTGGAGAGTATATAACTTGCCCNCCCTGGTTAATAATGTTAAATCCAAAATCTCCATCCTCTAAAATAGCATTACCAAGGTAATTTTCATCAAATCCACCAATCTTTAAAAATTTATCTGCTTTAACTGCAAAATTTCCACCTGGCGCCCATTGACATAATCCCGTTTCAGAAGAATCAAAGTTTTTCAATGTTTTTCCATACCAAGTTACCCATCCTCCAAGAATTTTATCACTTTGCCTCATAACGTTACTTCCTTTCTCTATAACACGTCCGCCTATACACCAAACTTTAGAATCTTGCTTATCAAAAATATTGATATAGGATTCAATTAATTTATTTTCTGGTATACAATCATCATCTATATAGACTAATATTTTAGAAACAGCGTGTTTTGCCCCTACGTTTCTCGCATTAGGCAAACCTACCTTATCAATATTAAGATATTTATATTTAGTTGTTNCATTTTCAAAGCTAAAATTTTCCAAATCTTTGGAAGCTGATTTTGTCTGATCAATCACGATTACTTCAAAATCTTTAATTGTTTGATTATTTAAATAAAATAAGGTATCAAAAGTAATTCGCTGGCGATCAAGGGTAGGAATGATTAATGAAGATTTTGGCATTTCTCAATCAATATTTATTTTATACTTTTTTTTACTCTTAAGCCAAATCTTATCCAAAGTTAATCGTATTGAATTCGGCAAAAAGGTTAATATAAGATATATAATATTTTTTATTGCTATCGGATTTGAAATTAAAGAGCTCAAAAAATACTTTCTTGCTAAGTTCATTCTTCGATTGGAATAGAGACGCCTTCCACAGTAAAAATTATAATTACCCTTGAGTTTTCTNGGGGAATGTTCTTTAAATCCATCATAATTAATTTTTTTTATTAAATAAAGTGGTTCTTCTTTGTTTAGCTGTCTAGCTTCAAAACATAATCGTGCAAGTTTAGCGTATTCGCTCTGACTGTTCTTATTGGAAAAACTAATACTATCATCAGAGATTGTTCTTGAATACAAAACTTTATCCAAATTTGCAACATTATGATCTTCAATAACTCTTAACCATAAATCATAATCCTGAGATCTGATAAATTCAGCTCTATAACATTTAAGATTTATCAATACCTTTGTTTTAATTATAATTGATCCATGGCAAAATGTATTTTGAAAAAATATATGTTTTTTAATTTCATGGTCTGAAACTGGTAATCTTATTACTCCTAAATCTTTACCTCCTTTTGAATATTCATTAACCCATGATCCACACATAGAAATACTAGGATTATTTTGTAAAAATTTGATCTGTTCAATAAAACGGTTTTTATCTGAAAAATCGCCAGCATCATGCCGTGCAATATATTCACCTTTTGATTTAGTTATGCCAAAATTTAAACATGCGGTTAANCCAACATTTTTTTGCTGCAGAAAAATAATTCTCTTATCTTTTATTTTCTTTAAAACTCTGTTTACATCTTTTGAGCTTCCATCGTTTACAATGACAAACTCTATGTTCTTATAGTTTTGATTTAATATGCTATTTATTGAATCATATAAATTTCCATCATCCCTATTTACGCTCATTATAACAGAAACTAAAGGTTCAGAATTAGTCATTATGTAGCCATCNTATCGAAGGAATAGGTCTAAATTTGAAATCTATATCGTTTGATTTAATGCTAGGATGCATTTTCTCTATTGCAGCTATAGATAATAACCTGAACCATGTAGACCATGAATCACTATAGCGAATATTAAATTTCATTTCATCCCAATTGCTATATCTATATACCTTGTCTTCTTTGATAGAGGGAAAAAGGCTTCCTATTAGATTGTTTTTAACCACNCATTTAAACATATTATAATTAAATATTTTTGAGGTAGGATTTAAATATTCTAAGCCAAATAAAAATGCAAAACTTGGGCGCTTTGCCCAACAAAATCCGCCATCACTATTAAAGTTCTTTTCCAATGCATGATATGAATTCTTGAGTGATTTTTCAGTCCGATTATCAATATAGTTTACTACTTTTGAAAGTACATCAATTGCATCTAAATCTTCACAAGCACCTCCACCNCCAAATGGATGATATAATCCATCTTTCATCTGCAGTCTTAAAACCGATGCTGCTATATGTTCAGAAAAATTTATATCTCTATTGAAGTATTTATAAAAAATTAGAAAATGATAAGTAGCGGCCATTGCTACAAATGAACTAGCATTAAATTGGGTGCCCCATAATCCTGTTTTAGGATCCTGCATTTTATCAAGTTGNTCTAAAATGATATGTATAAAGTTTAGTGATTGATTATTTTTGACTCTGATATACTCATATGAAAAAAACTGAAGCAGGAACATTATTTTATTGCTTTCGTGCCAAGGGTTATCCCAATTAATATTATCAAAAAATTGTATTATTTTCTGCTTACCTCTAAATACATCTAAGAAAATAAATTTATGCTCAAGGGTATAGCCCAATGCATCAAGAGCCGAAATTGAAAAAGCTGTAGTTTGATAGTGAATGTAATTTTTTTCTAGATTTTCAATATTTGAATTATTAAAGATTAACTTAGGGTCAATAATTAATCCGCTTTCCTTGTCTTGATGTTTCAAGAAATGAGATGCTTCAGTTTCGGCATCAATATGATTTAAACAATTGATTAATTCAAGTGACAATATCGAAAAAGCTGAGCTCATGAGCGTCGCTTGGTTATATTGTTTTTGCAAAATGAACCCACCTTGCGGATTTTTTAAGGAAAGAATATAATTTTTTATTACCTCGTTGCTTATTTGGTGCATTTAAACAACATCCATTCCTCCGGCTGACTTTTAATTGTCACATTAGTAAAATATTTTGAAAGTAACGTTTTCAGCATTTTAATAGAATAAAGATGTAAATGGAATGGGTCAATTTTTTTCATCGCTATAATTTTTAGAGGATTTTTAGTTTCAACTTGAGGGGTGCTGCCAACAAACGTTCCACCTTTTTTTAACACCCTATAGATCTCTTTTACAAACCTATCGCCATCTGATTTGCTAAAATGCTCAATTGCTTCCATACTAACTACAGTATCGAATGATTCATCTTGATAGGAAAGAGACAATGCATTCATATGCTCAAAAACTAGATTTCCTTTTGGGAATCTAGTTTTAGCATTGCTTATTGATTCTTTTGAATAATCTATGGCTTTAACCGAAACAGCAACTTTGGATAGCTCATTTGCAGTCCAACCTGTACCACAACATAAATCCAGCACTCTTTTACTGTAAGAATGTGATAAGGCATACGCACATCGCCTCTCAAAAACTTTTGCCCATGGATTATTCTCCCATTTTGGATCATCTGGATCAGCTCTTTCTTCTTCAATCTGAACATTGATACCTATTGAGTATTTTATAATTATGAATAGCGCATTTAAAGAATCGGAAAGAAATGCTAGACCTGGAATAAGTTTTAATATTTTTCTCATTATTTATTAAATATTTTTAATAGATTAAGCAAAATAAAATTTAAAAAAGCATTAATTAAAAATAATACTATTGTGATTGGGAAAAAAATTGGGTTTGAGTATTTTAAAATTAACTTAAAAATGCTAGTATATTTTTTCTTCCACTTAAAAAAAGAATATCTACCTCCCATTGAAGAAGAAATATGATGCCAAACCTGTGATTTTGGAACAAATGTAATGTTTCCTCCGCCACGTCGTACTTTAAGAGATAAATCAACATCTTCACCATACATCTGAAAATTCTCATCAAACATTCCTAAGNTCTTAAAATCAGAAGTCCTTATAGAAAAGCAGCATCCAGTTGCATAACCTACCTGCCTGATATGATTATATTTTTCATTATTTTTTGATCTTATTCCTCGGTGATTGATTTGAGCAAAAGTAAGATTTACATTTCCACCCGCATACCAAATTAATTCTTTTTTATCTGCAAAAAATATTTTTGGTACGGTTTGAATAGAGCTCGGCTCCTTTTCAAGTTCATAAATTAAAGGTTCTATAAATGAGGAATCGACATAAGTATCATTATTTATAAAAATTGTATAATCAGCCTTATTTTTTGTTGATGTAAAACCAAGATTATTGCCCCCAGCATATCCAAGATTTTTCTCTGATCTAATAATTTCAACTTTAGGATAAAGATTGCGAACCGCTTCAACAGATCCATCATCTGAGCCATTATCAACAAATACTATGTGCTTATTCTTATAGGTTGTATTCTCAAGATAATTAAGACATTCTAATGAAAGTTTTTTCTGATTCCAGTTCAAAACTATAATATTTACCGACTTGTCATTCATTTGATTGCTGCAATCATATTTTTTACGAATATTTCCCAGCTAAATTGTTTTTTAAATTCATTAACATTATTGATGAAGTTCTCGTTTGAATTGAAAAATTCAAGTATAACCCCAGAAATGCTTTGAGGCTTGGTGTCGCAAATAAATCCTGTCTTACCATGCAAAACGCATTCAGAAAGACCGCCTACATTTGTAGTTATAACTGGCGTATTGTAATAATATGCAATAGGAATTATTCCGCTCTGCGTAGCTGATTTGTATGGGAGAACAACTACGTCAGCAGCGCAAAAGTATTTTGGAATATCATTATTTCCTATGAATTCAAAGTTAAAATCAAAGCAGTCGTGTACTTCTAGTTTTTTTGCTAGATCATAGTATTGCTGCTCTCCATTATAGCATTCTCCAGCAACCACTATTTTAAAGTCATCTAATTTATTTTTTAAATTTTTAGCTGACTTTATTAATAGGTCTAATCCTTTATAATCTCTAATTAAGCCAAAGTTTAAGATTACCTTTTTGCTTTTCAAACAAAGGCTCCTTCGCGCCTCCTCTTTAGTTATAGAACTGCCAAAGGTATCATAAAGTGGATGTTTTGATTCAATATAATTTGCTGATGGGAGTATGCTTAATAAATCATTCCTCACAGAATGAGACATAACAATAAAATAATCACAATGCTTTAAAAACTTTAAAGAAAGATATTTGTCAAAAAGTCCTGATTCATGAGGAATTATATTATTACAATTAACTANAATTTTTGCGTCAATTGTTTTTTTTATTTTCTTTGCTATAGAGGAAAAAGCTGGAGCAAAAAAAGGCATCCAATACTGAAAAATAACTAGATCAGGTTTAATATTGTTAATATAATTTGCAGTTGACGTCCATGACAGCGGATTGATTGAATTAATCAAATTCATAGATGATTGTTCATTAAAGTTAAAGAACTGAGTCTTACCTGGGAAAAAAAGATTTGGGTACTGTTTAGAAAACGAGATTCTATAAACTTGATTATTTTTCTCAAGCTCTTTAGCCAGGGAATGATTAAACATTGAGATGCCACCTCGTAATGGTGGAAAAGGTCCAATCAAAACAATTTTCATGATACCTTAATCACTTTTTATATATTTTTTTTATACGCGTCTCTTTATCTTGATTTGAATTGGAGATCATCTCCCCAATAAGGCCAAGTGAAAAAAATTGGATACCTATCACTATTAATAAAACTCCAAAAATAAGTAAAGCTATATGCATAGCAAATGGCTCCCCTGTGACATATTTTAAATACAAAACATATCCTTCAATTCCAAATCCAAGAAGAAAAGCAAAAAGCCNTATTTGGCCAAAAAAATAGAGCGGACTTTGAATATATTTCGATAAGAAAAGAACTGAAATAAGGTCAAAAAAACCATGAAAAAATCTTCTACCACCATACTTTGTTATACCATGAATCCTTGGTCTATGATTAACAATAATCTCAGAAACCTTGAATTTCTTTTGACCAGCAAGAGCAGGTATATATCTATGTCGGCCTCCATAAATATCTAAAGTTTTAATAACTGATTTTTTATAGATCTTTAAACCGCAATTAAAGTCATGAATTTTCACTTTAGTAAAAANTCGGGTAATAAAATTAAATAGTTTTGAAGGTAATCGTTTAGATAATGGGTCTTTGCGATTTTTTTTCCACCCTGAAACGACATCAAATCCTTCTTTTATTTTTAAAATCAAATTATCTATTTCNGCTGGATCATCTTGCAAATCAGCATCCATAGTTATAATATAATCTCCCTCACAATGTTTGAACCCTTCGGAAAGGGCAGCAGATTTACCATAATTTCTATAAAATTGGATTAGAGTAACTTTTTCATTACTTTTAGTTAAATCTTCAATCGCTTCTGCTGAGCCATCAGTTGATCCATCATCAATAAAAATTATTTCATAATCTCTGGCGTTTATTCCAGAAATAACTTCCTTATAAAGCTGATTAATTGAATCTCTTTCATTAAAAACAGGGATGATGATTGATATCTTCATAAACTTTCCTTAATTGGCATTACGGATTGTGGAATTTTTCTTATTAAATGCGGATACTGTAAATCAAATTCTCTATTTTCGACCCTGAGATTAATTGTTTCATTTTCATCAATTAAATTGAAAGAAATATAATTAATGAGAATTCCATTTTCAGTTTGCGATGAGCTAAATTGAATTTCACCATTAGTTAGTTGCTCTTCGTTTATAATATTATCTGGATCCTTGAGAATTTCTGGTATCTCACCCCATAGAAAGCTGGTTAGGTCGTCAGGTTTTATAATTTCAAAAAAAGGGAAAATGATAAATAAAGACTCTTTATCATACCTTCGATTATTACGTATATCCCAGGCCTCAATACTTTTTGATGAAAATGTTAAAAAAAGAGTTTTTCTACCAATAAGATCTCTAAATTCAAGATAGGAAGTTTCTTTTGAAGAGGTAAAGGTAAAATTTAATCTACCTCGCATATTCCCCTCAGAAACAACATAGCCTCTTCCTCTACAATATTTTTTTTGACTTAGATCAGGATAAGCTCTAATATCTTCTTCATTATCTATGATCCGTTTTGAAACAGAAAAGCAGCCTTGAATAGAAATAAGCAATAGGGTAATTATTAATTTATTATTCAGGGTAGGCCTTATTTTTAAGTCGAAGATTTTCTTTATCAATATCGTATGCTTTTTTATAGTATGACGATGCATTGATCAAGTCNTTTGATTTCATCAATATATCGCCTAGATGTTCAAGTACAACCGCATTATTTCCTTGAATTTCAATGGATTGTTCAATGTATTTCTTGGCTTGTTTTAGATTACCTAATTTGAAATAGACCCATCCAATTGTATCGAGNTAGGAGGGATTGTCTGGCTCTAGATCAATAGCTCTCTTCGCATACGCTAGAGCTGTATTTAATTTTTCATTCCTTTCCACTAAGCTATAAGCATAATTATTTAATGCTTGAGCATCAGAACTATCAGTCTGGATAAGCTGATTATAAATTTTATCAGACTTTATCCATTCACCAATTTCATCATATAAAATTGCTAAAGAATGCAAAACGCTTATGGATTGCGGTTGAATACTCAGAGCTTGATTATAAAATTCAAGCGCTGCATCATTTTTCTTTATTCTACTATAGTTTAGACCCAACAAATATTGGATAGAAAAAATATTAAAAAATGTTTTTGACACAGGATCTAAAATTGAGATTGCAGATTCAAAATTGTTTTCATTCATATATACGAGAGCTCTGCTATAATATCCTCTCCAATCTTCTGGAAAGTCAGTAATCATTTTATCTCCAATTACACCTGCTTCTTTATTTTGACTATTTTCAAGATACATCTCGAATAATGAAAAAGTGTATTGAGGATCTAGTCTATCTTGGTCCAGTAAATTTTGAAGAATTTTTTTACCTTTTTTTACTTTTCCAGATTCAAAAAATAAAACTCCTAATTTTGCTTCACGGTCATTTGAATATCCATGTAATCGGTTTAATTCTTCAATATGCAAAATAGCTTGATCGTAGTCATTAGATTGTACAGCTAACTCTGAATAAATATTTAAATAACTAGACTGCTCAGCATTTTTCATCGAAAGTTCTTTGAAGATGGATTTTGCCTTATCTTTATTTTCAAGCTGAAGAGCATATCTTCCAGCAGATTCAAGTAATTCTAATCGGGAGGGCTCAATTTTAAATGCCTCTAAATAAAGATTCATTGAACTGAAATAGTCTCTATTTATTTTCTTTAGCTCGGCTAATGCAATAATATATTGGATTTCGGTAGGTTCAATTTCTCTGAGTCTTTTAAAAGGCTCAATGGCTTCATTAAATTTCTTTTGAGCTATAAACTGATCTGCCATCATTTTAAGTGCTTCTACATCTTTTGCATCTTTGCTAAGAGCAATTTTTAAATTCTTCATTGAAAGTTCAGGCTTGCCAATATTCCAATAACACTCAGCAATTGCAGTGTAAATTGTACCAACATTTGGATCAAGGGTTAATGCTTCTTGAAACTCTATGATTGCCATGGGAAAATCGCCTTGATTCATAAGAACCTGCCCATTCATGAAGAATTTTAAAGCTTCTGGATTCGGGTTTATCATCTGGCCTTCTTGATTTAGCCGTTGATCCTTTTTAATTGGGCCCTGAGGTTTTGATGATTGACAGCTAACTATAAAAATTATTATTGGAATTAGATGTATTTTTTGGAAAATATTCAAAGCTAAATGAAGCCCCATAAATAAACTTAATTTTTTTATTTTATTCAGCAATACTAACTCCATTACCACCAGAAATTTTGGTTCGATACATAGCTTTATCAGCTTTGGCAATTAGCACCTCAACATTATCAGAATGAATAGGAAAACCTGACATACCTGCGCTAATGGTCAAATTAACAGCAATGCCATCTTTTAAATAAGTTTTTTTAGCTATTTTTTCGACAATTTTTTCTGCTAATGGTATACAGTCGTTAATATCTGTATTAACTAATAATAATGAAAATTCTTCCCCTCCGTATCTACCTAGTATATCAATAGATCTTACATTTTTTGATATTATCCTACTTACCTCTTCAAGAACATAGTCGCCATACAAATGACCATAGGTATCATTCACAGATTTAAATTTATCAATATCAAAGAAAATCAGACCTAAGTGATGATCAAACCTTCTTGAGCGGTTTATTTCTTTTTCAAATCTACTTATGAATGTTTTGTGATTAAGCAAACCTGTTAATCCATCCCTGGAAGCCGAACGATTAAGCTGATTATGGATATCAATCCAGCCAAGTATCTTGCTTATATTTTCACAAAGCATGGCAATTAATTCGATTTCTTGCGCTGAAAAAGCATTAATATTAATTCGTTCAAAAGAAATATTTCCAATAGACTTTCCTTCTGACCTAAGAGGGCTACTCAAAATTGTTGAAAATTCCTCATAGTCATTCCGGTCATTATCGAATCTAATCATCATTGGAAATTGTTTCCGCCAATCAGCATGGTGGATAAGCTGATTATTTATAAATGAAAGTCCTAGAATACTGTTTTTAGCATTAAAAGATAGCTCATCATTAATATCCTCATCAAATCCGTCCGTCATAATGACTTTTAATTTCTCTTTATCTTCTGAAGTTAAAGCAATTGTCAGTTTATCATATTTAAAAATAGATCTGCAAATAGTTTTAATAGAATTAAGAAAAGTATCTAAATCTGATTCGGGATTAAAATCCCTAAATAAATCTGTAATTTTGTTTGAATTTGCATGAATTAATAGTTTTTGTTCAGATTCTTCGATATCAATAATGCCTTGGTTAAAAATATTGACTAAACTTTCAACAATAGGTTGATCCTGCGAATTTATTTTTGAAAAATGATCAATATATAAAATTAGAGCTCCAATAACATTATTTTCATATTGGATAGGAAAGCCCAATAATGATTCGCTGCCCTTCCAATTCTTTTTATCTATTAATTCATGCCAGGAATTATCATTATATTCATTTTTATTATAAATCTTAGATTTATTTTCTGAGGTAATTTTAGATAAAAGGTTATTTTGGACATTGACGGGAGTAACGAACAAGCTGTCTGAGGATGATTTTAAAACATAATCACCAGAGACCTGGTCAATGATATAGATGCCAATAGTATAATTATCATTTGCTGATGAAATTCCATCTTGGACTTGTTTTAGTAAATTTTTGTATTTGTTATCAATAGACTTAAAATCTTTTTCTTTTTGAGAGATACGATTTGCATCTATATTATTTTTATTCTTTAAACCTTTAAAAACTGAAGGAAAGGCATAAGAAATTAAAATCACAACTAAACCCCCAGAAGCGAGGCCTTTTAGAGTGACAATGAAGAGATTATTGTAATTTGGTATAAAAAATAATATTTGTATAGTGAAGAAAAGTACAATAACGGCTATTTGTTTGTAAAAAGACATGGTAAAAGATAAAAAATCTCTAGACTCAAATACATCAAATTCAGAGAGAAATAAATATTGGTTAAAATTTGATTAGCGCTGATTTTTTACCAATTTAATTTTCTTATCAAGTTTAATATTTGATCTTGGAATAGAGGTTGTATCAGAAGTGTCAGAGATAGTTGAAACAAGGTTGGTGTTTGAGTTAAAAGATTGAGGAGCAATATCTTTTATTTGACTGGAGGTATTTGAAACTATGTTTGACTGCATAGTAGGACCTTCACTGGAAAGAAGATTTAGAGAAAGTGAAATAAAACAAAGCAATAATACAGCCATAAGCGAAGCATTTATTGGGGTAAATCCAAAAAAATGATTACTAGTTTTTTGCTTTGATCGTTTAGAAATATTCTTCTTTTCAGAATTTATACGATTAGTGAGATTTGGTAAAAACTCACTAGAACTTTTTACTGATTGTGCTGATGAAAGAAGTCTAATCGTTTTTTGGACAGATTCAACCAGTTCTTTCGCTTCATTGTCTGAATTAAGATAATCTTCAAAATCCTTTCTTTCAGAAACACTTAGTTGATTATCAATATAATCAGAAATTTTATCTTCGAACTCATATCTATTCATCGATAGCTACTCTCCTTCGTTTAAATTAATTCTTTTAAATCTTTTTGCAGTTGCAATCTTGCCCTATTAATGCGGGACTTAACGGTTCCAAGGGGGATTTCAACTATACTGCTTATTTCCTCATAGGGAAGTTTTTCTATATCACGCAAAACTGTTACAATTCTAAAATGTTCAGGGAGATTATCAATAGCCTCATGTATTTTAGAATTAATAAAATCATTCTCAACAAGCTTTTGT
Source organism: Fidelibacterota bacterium (assembly GCA_002712245.1). Lineage (GTDB taxonomy): Bacteria > Fidelibacterota > Marinisomatia > Marinisomatales > TCS55 > TMED108. The sequence goes on from PASZ01000026.1 coordinate 55,125, forward strand.
GGGCTAGGTTCATTTGACGGAGGATCATATTCGCGATCTTCGTAGCCTAATTGACTATTATTTGTGACTTTTCTAGTCTTTTTCTTTCGCAATTCTGTTTTCGCAAAATTTCCTGCTATGGTGTAGATCCACGTTGAAAATTTTGCTATATTTCTATAATAGTGTTTGTGCGTATATAGTTTTAGCATGGTGTCTTGAATTATATCCTCAGCTTGGTCGCGATCATTTACTAAACGGTAAACAAAATTAATTAATTTATCCTTATATCGATTGACTAAAGCAATGTAGGCCTGCTCATCTCCATTTTGAAAATGAGATATGAGTTCCTCATCTGTATATTGGAATTTGTTATCCATGTCTAGTTGTTGCGTAGACAAATTCTGTAATTGCTGATTCATCATCAATATTTGAACTTTTTATTTGTTTATCAATTTTAGCTAGCCTTTTTATAGCAGTAACAATTTCTTTACTAGTAAAATTATTAGCATAGCTAGGCAGCTGTCTATTCACACTCGGTGATAGTAAGGTGTAACTGTTTGAATTACGATTAGTTCCAGAAAAAATTTTAATAAATAATAACTCCTGAAAAAATTCATTTAAAGGGCGGAGCAGATCTAACATTGATGAATCTTTTGAAACTAACGATCTACCAAGCTTAACAGATAAACGAGTATTTTTTTTACCTAAATAATTAAAAAATTCAAATTTTTTATAACTTCTTATCAAATACGTAGATTCAAGATAATTAACGTTCTCAAGATTTTCTTTATTGTCAATGCTTAAACATAATTTATCAATCTCATTTTTTAAGCCATAGACTGATTCCCCAAAAATATCAATGATCTTTTCTATGGTCTCATTGGGAATTTTTTTTATTCCATTATCTTTAAAAAAGAGTTTTGCCCATTTTTTTAATTCACTATCAAACGGAGTAGAAACGGATATTGGTTTGAAAAAAGATACCAATGATTTAATAAACTTATTTTTTATACCATATTCATCCTGAATTAATACTAAATAATTATTGGAGTTTGGATTGGCGCAATATTCTACAAGCTCATCTCTCATTTTACCGCGCAACGAATTAGGGTTTCTTAAAACAAAGAGTTGTTTTGAAGAAAAGATATCAGATTCATTTAATTTATTTATAACCTCTTTAGATCCTATTTCATCAACAGAAAGTAACATTTTATCGATTTTATTCCCTCGATCAATTGACTCTTGAAACTTTTTTATGAAAAACTGTTGTAAATATTGATCATCCCCCATCAAAAAATAAATCGGCTCAACTTTTCCTTCAGATAAGTGATTAAGCGCAGTGCTAAGCTGGGTAGAATTTGAACTGAAGCTTGACATTCTATGTAATGATTAAAGTAATCAACCCTAATAATAAACAATAATAAGCAAAATAGTAAAATTTTCCGTTCTCTAATAACTTAATTAAAATTTTTAAGGCAAAATAGCCTGAAATAAATGCAGTTATAGAAGTTATCACTATTGGAAACCATATTATACTGGCAAATTCATATTTTAGATCAATAGCTGTTATAATTATTGCTCCTAAAATCGCGGGGATAGCAAGTAAAAAAGAGAATTTTGCAGCTTCTTTATTTGAAACGCCAAAAATTAATGCTGCAGAAATAGTCATACCAGAACGAGAAATTCCTGGAATGATCGCACATGCTTGAGCAAGGCCAATAAATAATCCTTTCTTTAAATTTATATTTTCATTCCTTTTGCTCTTAAAATTCGATAAAAATAGAACTAAACCCGTTATAATCAGTGCTACAGATACGGATTTAACAGATTCAAACATTTCAAGTATAAATGACTTTGCATATAAAACAAAAAATACTGATGGCAAAGTGCCAATTATTATAAAAAGTATATATTTTTTAGTTTTTTCTAATCGAATATTGATAATTAGGTTTAAGATCTCTTTTCTGTAGATCAAAATAATGCTAAGTAAGGTACCAAGATGCGCTGCAACCTCAATAAGATTTCCAGGTAGATTAACATTTAATAAATTTTGAATAATGACTAAATGCCCAGAGCTACTAATAGGTAAGAACTCTGTTATCCCCTGCACGAGACCAATAATTATGGCATCAATTAAACTCATTTATTTTTCCATCCCATTATTGCCATCATTCTTCCAGCAGTTTGCCCTTCTCTTCTGTGAGAAAAAAATTTATTTTTCTCACAAAAAGTACAATGAGGGTCAATCAATAAATTTTTTTCGATTAAGCCTTTAGAAATTAATTCTTTATGAAGGAAATCTTTTAAATCTAAACGAAATTTTGATCCAACAATAGGTTCCATGTATTGAGTCTCAAAAAGCTCCGAAACTTCTTTGCCAATTTCAAAGCAACATTTGCCGATCGAAGGACCAATTACAGCTTTGATATCTTCTGGATTGCTACCTTTTTCAATCATTTTATTTAATGCGACTGAAGTTATTTTATTCGCTGATCCCCGCCATCCTGAATGGATTAAACCAAAATGATTAGTATTGATATTATATAAAAATATTGGGAGACAATCAGCAATTAAAATTCCTAATCCAAATTTAGGCGAGGTACTAATAACTCCATCTGTATCAAGATATAGATTTGATTCATTTACTATTTTTACATTTTTTGAATGTGTTTGATCTGGGAATTTGAAAACTGAATGGTCTAATTCTAATTTCGAAATAAATTCGTTTCTATTATCATTAATTGCATAATTTTTATCTCTCAATGAAATACATGCTATAAAATTCTTTTGGTTGAAGAATTTAGAATAATCAATGAGGTTCAAGTTGCTAGCGTCTATGGATTTTGTACTTTAACAACATTTAGCGAATCAATCGTAAGTACACCCGACCTAAAAAAGTCGTTTCCGTTAAAGTCGATTAGCTGAAATGCTGAATTGACATTTTTATTTGATGGAGAGGGATAGTAGTTAAAACCCTCACCATGGAACATTTCAATCTCTTTTAGAGATGTATTAAATGCAGTTCTAGATATTTCATTCATATCTAATGTTGTCAATAATTTAGAGCTATAAAACCCAAGTTGATAATCAACTAAATTATCTAAATTATTGATCATTGAATCAGGCCTGGAATTAAATAAACTAGAGATAAATGACATTCCTTTTAAATGTGGTCCAATATTTTCTTTTGTCAATATTTCAAGCTGCTGCCAACTAGAATTACCAACAATTTTTGTATCAAAATTGTACATTGGAACTTGAGGGCCAATATATTCCAAATCTTTAAAGTTAATTGGCATATAGATCGCTTGAATAGTGCTTAACAGTACCTTAGATGAGTCTGATGAAGTCATTTTTTTTGTTTTTGGCTGAGGTAAATCAAAGAAATCATCAGCGGACACATCAAATAAGGCATCCAGGCTATCTATTTCCATACCAAGCGCCTCATCAAATGTATCCTCTTTTGAATCTAGACTAAATGCAATCTGACGTAGAAATCTAAATTGTCTTTTTAAGTTTTTTGGTTCCCCAGAATACCATTCAGTCGCAACTACCTTTCCACCTAATCTATCTACTTCGCTTATAAAAGAATCAATTTGAATTTCTGTATTTTTTTCAGCAGGGGCCAAAACCGCAATACTATCAAGTCCTAAATGTTGAATGATATACTGTGCTGCGATCTTACCTTCCATTGCATAATTAGAATTAATTAAAAAAGCATTTTCATTAATCTCAGTTATAGCGCCATTTTGTTTACTGGTTAATAAAATAGGAATGTTGGATTGACTTAAAGAGCTCAGCAAAGATAAGGATGATATATCATTCACCGGCGCAATTAAAGCAACTAGTTGATTGATCTGCTCTAGCTCATTAATAATCTTAATAGTTTCAATAGCATCGCTTCTGGTATCTCTTACCAAGATAGATAGCCGCTGATTATCGTATTGATAAAAATTTTGCCCTTTTTGAAATCCCTCTAAAAATGCTTGACCCGATTGAGAATCTGATCCAGTTAAGGGAAGAGCAAGACCAATAGTCAATACTGGCGAGGGTGGTTTATATGATTCCCTAAGAAGAGTTTCCAATAGGCTGGAATAATCATCTGATAATACCGATGGATCTATTTTACCTAGGGTTAAAGCAGCATCATCGGGTTTTCCCTCCATTATTTGAGAATATGCTATTGCCAAGAGATGAATATTGGTTGATTGTAAATCTGTCTCAATAATTAATAATTCATTAATTAGGCTTTGAGGTAATTTAATCTTTATTAATTTTAACAGTTTTTTATCAATTTTTGATCTATAGCTATATTCAATGGATAGGTTTTTTGCTTTACTATACATTCTATATGCTGACTCATAATTAGAGTTATTTACATATAAATCACCCAAACTCTCCATGGTATAATTAAGCAGCGTACTTGTAGGGAAAGTTGAGAAGAAAATTTTTGCAGTTTGCTTTGCTTCTGCATTTTTATTTAATGCAATCTGTGATTTTAAAAGTAACAATAAGGCTTCTTCCATAAATGAGTCATAGCCAGACTCAATAAGGTTATTTAATATTTTTTCACTTGTAGCATATCTTCCTTCGTTATAGCTCGAGATGGCATCTTTTAATTGTCTTTCTAGTCTTTGATTTTGAAGCCAATTCTGACCAAAGCAAACATTAAATACCATTATTGCTAAAATATACTTTTTTCTATACATATAAGTTTTCAAGAATTACAATTTATTAAAGATTTTTTTGCAATATCCTAAAATCCTTTTTTTGGCAAACCAATTCATATTTTTAATCTACGGTGATTAGTCGGACTTATTCCACTGTGATGGAGCTGAGGCTTGTTTACTAGTTAATTAAAAAATTATGCCTATTTGTTAAGTAATCTATGATACAAAGTATGTGATCCATACAAAAACCATACCACCACAACACCCCACCATAAGGCAAAAAACCAGTCATTTTTTGTGGTTCCATTCCATTCTAGCCACTCGAATACAATACCTTCCATAAATAAGTCAAATGATAACAATAAAAAAAAGCCAAAAATCCATATGAGAAAAAAATGAAAGGTTTTCATATAATTGTTTGGATACTATTTACCAACTAGGTTCATAAATAGATTTTAAATTATTTATTATTTCGATTCAGCTCAACCCTTGAGAGTGTTATGTAGGTAGGTACAGTAACACCCAAATCGATTAAATCATCCAAATTATAAGAGAATGTGAATTCATTGTATCCTTTAGATTCAGACAACCTTAAATCTATATTTTCGGAAGTATCATCTTTGACATCATTAATTACAACTTTATTTTTTTTAAAATCTATATTATAAGTTAATCGAATTTCTTCATCAATTCCATTTAACACAATTTCTGATTCTTTAAAGGCAACCTTTATGCTATTTAAATATTCTGAATCTTCAAAACCGGGGGGTCTTTTTAGAATCGAATTTTTCATAATATAAAGTCTCCCATCATCAATAAATTTTTTATCTATTGTTAAATCTTTTTCATTTCCTGAATTTATTTCAACATAAAAATCTGTGATTACCCAATGGTCAGATTTAATGAAATATAATTTATTTTTAATGACAGAATAGTTTTTATCAAAATTTTGATAGAAGATAGAATCTCCATTTTCCGAAAATAAAATAGACTCACCAATTTCACTACCACCATCAAATAAAATAGTTTTTTTTAATTGACCATTATCATAAAACTTTTCAAAAAGACCATTCTTGATGCCATTTTTGTAATTACCCGTTAAAATAATTCTTCCATTTTCATTAAACTTTAAACTAGATCCTGTATAAGGTTTAGTGGAGTTTATTTCATATTTTACACCACCACGAGTTACTAGATTTGATTCATTAATAGGATCATTTGAACACCCCAATATCAAAACAAGTG
>PASZ01000027.1 GCA_002712245.1 Fidelibacterota bacterium
CGTCTAATGGGTGATTTACTTGAAAACTAAATTCCCCTGATCGCGCTGAGCCTTTTTTTGTTAATTCATAAAAAATAAAGATTCTAAATTTGGCTTCTGTAATTTTTTTTTGAATAAAATTATTTGCTAAGTCATTCGACAAAAGAAGATCTTGAACCTGTGGATTTTCTGTTGTTCCACTAACATAAAATATGCTATCGGTGTTTGAAGGGGTTAGAATTTTTAAATTTAATGGGAGCTGATCAATAGCAATCTCTGCCTCTATTTCTGCCATTACACCACTGAAGTAATATTCAGGATATATTACAACATCGTAACTTTTAAATGGTGATGATTGAGCAATTAGGGTAAAGAAGCAGCTAGTAAATAAATGGATAAAATATTTTTTCATGAAATTCTATTTTAAATTAAATGACAAACTTGAGCTATTTATTGGCTTGCTTACCGCATCATTAAAATTATAATAATTATAATTATGGTGACGCACATTATATGATTTATAAAAATTCATATAATCATCACTGATTGACTTCATCACTTCATATAAATTCTTATAGATATCAAAATCAATTGGTCTAGCTCTATATAGCTCATAACTTCCTACTGCTTTTGATAGCTCAGGTATATTAGGCAACGCAATATAGTTAAATTCATCCGCATTAACGTAAATAAATAGAGGGGGTCCATCTTGAGAAATATATAACAACTGTATGTAATCAGCTTCTGGACTTTGTATCAGATTAGAAACTTCTTTGGTGGTAGAATTGTATGTAAAAGATATTGGTAAAGATTTCACCTTTAATGATGAACTAAGACCAATATTATTATAAAATCCATAATTTGTTGAATTTGTAATATTCCCCTCTGCACCGCGATCAACAATTAGCGTAGCGCGATTTGTTACAGCAAGGGGATTTAGTGATGAGCTCATTACTTCAACAGTTTGGTAGCCTGACCCGATTAAATTAAAATTATCTTCAAACCAAACATCGCTTAACCAACTTGCTCTTCCATTTGATTGATTATAAAACAATAAACGTGTTCTACCGTACTCGCCCCACGACCAAGGTGGCTCTGAGATCAAAAAGACTGCTTCATCAATATTGGATTGAGTCCAATTGTTCAAAGTGAACTGTTTTCCATTCACCCAGTCTTGATCCTCCAATATTCCAACATATTTTTGATTATCTGTAGTTTCTATAGAAGATGCAATAGTGAGCTTATTGGAATAGACTTGATGCGTATATGTTATAGATGCAGTGTCTCTTCCCCAGCCGTAATAGTAATAATTACCAGTATCATTGCGAAATTCACTTATATTTTTTCCGCTAGGAGCTTCGATGGTTAACCCAACTGATTCTGAACCATCATGAGTAAAAAACTGATTTGATTCAGTATAATCCATTCCTACAGGCATCCCGTAGTAAGTAAAAATATTAACTATATTGCTATCTAACGTATCTGTAGTCACAATGGTTGTTATTAATGATGAAATAAGACTTAGCTCTGCGGTATCTAAATCAAAAACTATTGAATCATTTTCTCCCACTTCTCCCCATACTAGGGCGCTATCCGATGGCATTAAGCTATCGTGAATATAAATTGTTAGTTTATGATTATCGAGAAGATTGCCACCACGAAATGTAAATAGATTCCCTATTGAATCTTCCTCGCTAAACAAATCGCACGAAACGATAAGTGCGCAGATAAAAATGATTATTTTTTTCATTTCATTACCTAAATAATAATATTGAATCTAATAGGCAAATTTAATCTAGTTTTAAATCAATTCTTAGCTAGAAGTAGTAAATTTTATTAATACAAAAAGGTCATATATGGTATGCGTATAGGCAGCTATTCCAAAGCCCCGAAAAATATATACAACCCCCAAAAAAACACCCGCTAAAAATCGAATCAAGAAAAGATAGGTAGAGGGGTCCTCTCCATATGGGCCTACAAAATGAAAAGCTGAAAAAAGAGCAGCCGCTAAAACAATAGAGCCAATATTTTTACCAATAGATGTCCATTGAAAAATTAGCCCTAATAAATAAGCAAATCCGGTTATTAAAATGACTCGAAAAACAAACTCTTCATATATACCAGCGCCAATAGCTAAAACAACTTGCTGCAATAATTTCTCATCTTTGGTAATCATTAAATATTCTGGAGCTCTCAGCATAATAATAGTTAAAACAAATGCCCATCCTATACTTTCAAATAGCATTGTTAATAAATATTCTCCACTGATTTGGGTAGCCTCTAATTCTTTTTTTTGTCGTAAAAAGGCTATGATAAAGCCAATTAGAAAGGTGCCGCCAAAACCATAAGTACCGAAAATACCAAACATTTCAAGAATTTGTCTCATCAAGACGTCTGCGCCATTCCTAAGCAGCGGTAAGTCGCTTGATGAAATCGCAAAAAGGCCTACCTCGTAAACCAAAAGCAAGGGCAAGGTAAAAATAAAACTATATAAAGGGGTGTTTGTTGCTGACCAATAGGAGGTTTGAGGCTTCATAAATCAATCAGAATCAATTTGAAGAACTGCGAGCAGTGCTTCTTGTGGAATTTCAACTTTACCGATCGACTTCATCCTTTTCTTGCCTTCTTTTTGCTTTTCCCACAATTTCCTTTTACGTGTTATATCCCCACCATAGCATTTCGCAGTCACATTTTTCTTAACAGCTTTTACCGTTGAGCGAGAAATTACTTTATTTCCCAAAGCTGCTTGAATAGGCACATCAAACATTTGTCTTGGGATTAGTTCTTTTAGTTTACTGCATAATGCAACACCTCGATGATAAGCATCTTCAGCGTGAATAATAATTGATAATGCGTCAACAGGTTCATGGTTAATCAGTATATCAAGTTTTTTTAAATCTCCTAATACATAATCATTCAAATGATAGTCCAGGGAAGCATAGCCTTTTGTAGTTGATTTTAGCTTATCAAAAAAATCAAAAATAATTTCACCCAGAGGAAGCTCGTAGTGTAATTGCGCCTTATCTGCTGTTAAGTAATTGGTGTTTTTATAAATCCCTCTTTTCTTTTGGCATAGCTTCATAATACCACCAATGTAATCTTTGGGGGTGATAATTTCTGCAGATACATATGGTTCTAAAATAGATTGTATTTCTCCAGTAGGTGGCATTTTTGATGGGGTATCTACTTCAATCATTTTACCATTTTTTATTTCAATTTTATAACGAACATTAGGTGTTGTTGTTACTAGGGCAATATCAAATTCTCGCTCTAATCTCTCCTGAATAATTTCCATGTGTAGCAATCCTAAAAAGCCACACCGAAATCCAAAGCCCAAGGCCTCACTTGTTTCTGGTTCAAATAATAAAGAAGCATCGTTTAATTTTAATTTTTCAAGAGCCATTCTTAATTGGTCATAATCATCAGCATCAGATGGGTATAGCCCGGAGAAAACCATAGGCTTTATCTCTTTAAATCCAGGCAGCGGATCTAATTCAGAGGTATTTTTTGACGTAACTGTGTCTCCAGGTAAAATATGCGATACATCTCTTATGCTAGCTAAAAAATAACCTACATCACCTGCCCTTAACTCTTTTGAAGGCATTTGTTTTAAAACAAAATGCCCAACTTCTGTTATATCATATTCACTATTGTGGGCAAAAAACTTAACCTTATCACCAGGTTTTATGACTCCATCAAACACGCGAATATATGGTATAGCTCCTTTATAATTATCATGCACTGAGTCAAAAATCATAGCTCGCAAAGGGTTATTTGATCGATCCTCAGGCGCAGGTATTTTTTGAATTATTGTATCAAAAATATTTTCTAGACCCTTTCCTGTTTTAGCGCTCACTGAAATTATTTCACTTTTTTTACACCCAATAAGCTCTACCAGCTGATCTTCAACAATATCAACCCTAGCGCTAGGCAAATCAACTTTGTTAATAACTGGAATAATGGTAAGATCATTTTCTATGGCAAGATATGTATTGCTAACAGTTTGTGCTTCTACTCCCTGAACTGCATCTACAAGAAGTAATGCTCCTTCACAAGCAGCTAAAGATCTTGATACCTCATACGTAAAATCAACATGACCAGGAGTATCAATTAAGTTAAATGTGAATTCTTTTTTATTCGAATCAATATATTTCATTTGAATAGGATGACTTTTAATTGTTATCCCTCTTTCACGTTCTAAATCCATGCTATCCAAAACCTGAGACTTCATTTCTTTCTTTGACAGCGTTTTTGTTTCTTCAAGCAATCGATCTGCTAAAGTAGATTTGCCATGATCAATATGAGCAATAATACAAAAATTGCGTATTTGCGATGTATCCATCAAAAAATTTAACTCCTATCAAGTGCAAACATCGATTCAAAAATAGAGTATTTTCATAACATTTGCCGTAAGTTAGGGTGTACTTATTAAAGGTCGGAAATATGAAAAAAATTATTTTTATTATTTTTCTTTTAATTCTTGGGTGTCAAGATAAAAAAGAAGAGGAAGCGGGTCCTCTTGTTGGAACATGGAAATTAATAGAAATGGGGACGTATACTGTGGCGGGAAAATGCAGTGGCGAAGTAGATGATGAAGAATATCGTGGACTTAAATCCAAAGGATTCACGCTTACTTTAGAGCTAAAAAAAGATGGCACTGGTATTCAAACCGTTACGGGCCCGGATGCTGGAACAGAAAATTTTTCTTGGACAGATTTTGGGCAAACACTATGTATTAAGAATGATTGCGTTTCGTACGAAATGGCACCAAGTGAGCTATCCTTTAGATTAAATTACAAAGAAGATGCCTTTTGTCAGGATGAAGATTATAATATTACTATACATGATAACAAGAGAGCTTGTGAAGAGGCGAGCACATCCAATGCTTGGTATCCAGAAAAATGCAATACAGAACGATATAGGAAAAACTTATAAAAATAATACTTAGGCTTGTCCGTTGAACTTGACAGATACTAGCTTAGATACCCCTTTCTTTTCCATGGTAACTCCATATAAATAATCGGCTACTTCCATTGTGAGTTTATTATGAGTCACAATAATAAATTGTGTCTCTTCTGCAAATTTATTTATAACACGCTTAAATTTTTGAATATTCACATCATCAAGAGGTGCATCAACTTCATCTAGTACACAATAAGGGCTCGGTTTAAATTGATATATAGCAAAAAGAAGTGCAATAGCGGTTAAGGATTTTTCTCCAGCTGAAAGCATTCTAAGATTTTGATTTTTTTTGCCGGGTGGCTGAGCATGAATTATAATCTGAGCTTCTAATGGGTCATCGCTTCCATCTAAAGAGATAGAAGCATTTCCTCCTTCAAAAAACATTCCAAAAAGCTCAGAAAAATTTGTATTAATCTGGTCAAATGTTAATTCAAACTTTTCTCGAGCAACAACATCTATTTTTGTGATCGTCTCTTTTAGATTTTCTTCAGATTTTAAGATGTCAATGCGCTGCTCAATTAAATTTTCTAAACGTTTTTGCTCGTCTTTATAATCCTGTTGAGCTGCCATATTTAATGGTCCAATATTCTCAATCCTTTTTTGAATCTTATCAATTTCAATTTTTAGTTCATCAATATCGCTATCAACCTTCATTTCTTTCGGAACTTTAGAATTGTATTTTTCCATCATTCGCTCTTTGATGTTGTTTATTTTTTGATCTAGTTCAACTATCCTCAATTCATTTGCTCTTTGTTCTTCAAGGAGATTTTCTTTTAATTGTTGCTCTGAATTGATCTTTTCCTGAATTTTTTCCATTGATTTAAATTTACCAGAGACAGTTTGCTGCTTAAGGTCCAGCACTGATCTTTCTTTTGCTATATCACCACTGAAGCTTTTTAAATCATTTTCTTCATTAATAATCTTTAGATCTAAAGATTTTTTTAATTCTTTAAGCTCAACAGTTTCATTTTTTATATCATCATCTCTACGATCTAGCTCAGAAGATGTTTTGCTTGCAGATTCTTTTTGAAAATTAATACTTTCAAGTCGATTTTCCATATTCAGTAAATCTATTCTAATCTCTTGAACTTTTTGTTGAAAGTTGTCTCTATTCTGCTGGCTAGCTAAAAGTAAGGATGAAGCTACTTCTAAATCTTTTTTAAGTTTATTAATTATTTTTTCAGTACTGATGATTGAGGGATTAATCTTTTCAACTTTTTTCTTCAATGCAACAAGTTCATTATGACTTCTGTCCATTTCTTTATTTAATTCTTTTATTGAAATAAGATTTTGGGATTGTTGATAATGATTTTTTATTTGGACTGATTGCAAATCGTTCAATTTAGTATTTTCAAGATTATGGTCATTCTTAATAGTGTTCAAATCGTCGCCAGATTTCACAATTTCATTTTCAAGCGATAAATAATTCTTCTCATCATTGGTAATCTTTTTATCTAAATCTTTTATTTGTTTTTGTATTACTTGAACTTTTTTTTGTCTACCAATTATACTGGTTTCTTTGGATTTATTTTGATATTTCAAAAGTAGATTTTTTCCTATGTAAGTTCCTTGTAAATCCACCAAATCCCATTGTTCAAGAATGCTTTTACTTTTAATCTCATTAACATCATTTACAACTAGTAGATTGCCTATCAATGCTTCAGCAAGATTAGAGTTTGATTTATCAACTCCACATAAATCAATTGCACTACTAAGTACGCCCTCGGCATTTGGAATTGGGGGTCTTTCAGTTTTGAATTTTTTTAACTCTTTTAAGGGTAAAATTGAGAAATTACCCAATTTTTTTGATTTAGCTTTTAAAATGATTTTCATCGCAGAAATTTTATCTCTCGCGACAAGACATTTTGACCAATTTCCCAATGCACTTTGAAAGGCCATTTCATACTTTGTCTCAACCTGGAGAAGCTCTCCAACAGATCCGATCAAGTTGCTAAAATCATTTTTGTTGCTTAGAATTTTTTTAGCACCTTCAGGGTATCCTTGCTTTTGTTCTAATAGTTCATTAAAAAAGTTTAGTTGCGATTTTAATGAGCTAAGATCTGATTTTTTTGTATGTAGCTCCATTTGAAGATTAGAATAGTCTTTTTCATTATCTGAATGCTGTTTTTGAGCAATATCAATTTAAGATTTAATTTTGTTAACTTTTTCTAATTGCTTTTTTGTATTATTATCAATTTTTTCCTGCTCTATTGAATATTTTTCTTGATCTTTTTCTAGAATTTTAATCTTAGAACTTAAATGGTTAATAACTGTTGTTTTTTCTTCAATGGATGAAATCGATCTGTCCAGTACTGAGCGCTCATCTGCTATTCTTTCCTGAGCCTTCCATCTTGATGATTGAATTGTTTTTACATGTTCTTGAGCAGTTTGATATTCACTATCGATTTTTTGGAATTCATTATTTTTTGTAACAAATAATGATGATTGGTCTTTGATTGAAGGTGAAAGCTGATCTATATCTTTTTTATATTCTGTAATTTTATCTAAAAGGTGGATCTTTTTTTCTTGATTTGAACTAAGCTCATTTGAGAGTCTGTTCATATTGATTTCTGCAGATTTAAACTGTTCATTCCATATTAAAATATTATTCTGAGCAAGCTCACGATCTTTCTCTAGTTTTTGAAGTTTAATTTGCATTTTTTGCAATTCTTGTTGTTGAGACACGTATGTTTTTTTTATCTCTTCAAGTTCTTTTTCTAAAAGCGAAGTGTCTGATAATTTTTCATTCTTAATGGTAAGTGACTCTGAGAGATTTTTTCTTAGAGGAATAAGTTCTGATTGGTAATTATGAATTTTAATATATGCTAATGAGAGATCTTTTTCAAAAAGGATCGTTGAAAGTTTTTCATGCCTATTAAAACGTTTTAATTGCAAACCAAGGCTATGTACTTGCTGTTCTACTTCTTGAACAATATCATTTATTCGATCGAGGTCCCTTTGTATTGCATCGAATTTTCTTAGCGCAGACTGTCTTTGTTGTTTGTACTTATTTATCCCCGCCGCTTCTTCAAACATACGTTTTCTATCATCTGCAGTTTCAGATAGTATTTGTTCTATCATTTTAAGCTCAATTACCGAATAAGCGTCAGAACCCATACCTGTATCAATAAATAGTTCATGGATATCTTTTAGTCTACAGGGTGTTTTATTTATATAATATTCTGATTCACCATCCCTGTAAACTCTACGCCCTATTTCAATATCACTATATTCAATCGGGAGCTTGCCGCTATTATTATGAACGGTTAAATATGCTTCGCAGACAGATAAAGGCTTTATCCCATCAGCTCCATTAAAGATTACATCACCCATCTTACCAGAACGAAGAACTGAATATTTTTGTTCTCCTAAAACCCATCTTATCGCATCCACAATATTTGTTTTTCCGCATCCATTAGGACCAACAATAACTGTAACACCTTCACCAAATTTTATTTTTTCTTTTTTGGCAAAAGATTTAAATCCGTGTAGGTTTAATTCTGATATATACATTTCCGAGGTAAAAGATTACTATAATCTAAAAATTTTCTAAAGATTAACCATCAAGATAATCAAAAAATTAATTTTCTTGAGGAATTTTTAGCCTGGTGGCCAGCTCATTCTTCGGCCACCCATAACATGCATGTGAATATGAAAAACTGTTTGACCTGCATATTCATTGGTATTAAAAATAGTTCTGTAGCCCTGCTTTTGAACTCCTTTGATTTTAACTATTTCCTTAGCGCTAATGAACATCTCCCCAATTAAATTCTTATCTTCAAATTGAATTTCATTGATCGTACTAATATGTTTTTTAGGGATAATTAAGACATGAGTAGGTGCTTGTGGCTCAATATCATCAAAGGCCAATATATGTTCATTCTCAAATAATTTTTTACAGGGTATTTTCCCATCAATTATTTTGCAAAATATGCATTCTTGCATATTACAGTTCAGTTATTTGATTAATATTTAAGATAGCTGAAATACAGGCAGACTCGCTTCTAAGTCTGCGAGGGCCTAATTTAATAAATGGTATATTATGGTCACGCAATAAAGAAATCTCGTTCTGGGAAAAATCACCTTCAGGTCCAACAATTATATTTATAGATTGTGAATTTTTAGTAATTATATCATTTATACTGCTACCTGAAAAATGACAAACTACACTTATCTCTTTATGGTGTTTTTCTAGCCAATCTGAAAACTTAACTGGCTCCATCAATAATGGAAAAAAACTTCTGCCAGATTGCTTAGCCGATGAGACTATAATTTTATTTAATCGATCTAGATTAATAGTTTTTCGAATACTTCTTTCAAAAATGATTGGATAAATAGATTTAACCCCAAACTCAACCGCTTTTTCAATTGCCATATCCATTCTGCTTCCTTTTATAAGACCCAAGATAAGTCGAAGATCATTTTGGGATTCGCCATAATTAGAGAATGAGTCTATAATTACACCTTTTACATTGTAATTATCAATTTTTCTAACTTCAGATTGATAGGCATTACCATTTCCATCCAACAGCCAAACTGTATCACCTATTTGACCGCGTAAAGATTTTATAAAATGATGGCTTTCTGAATTAGATAATGAAAATTTATTATTGCCTATTTGTCCTGAATTAACATGAAGATATACTTCATTCATTTTTAATTTCGATTTCTAAAAATGTAAGAAATATTTAAGGTCATGCCATCATAGTTGTCGCGCCCATCTACCCTATGAGGCATAGGCAGGGACTCAAAACCAATGGAGGTTATAATTGAGGTGCCATTTATTTGAGGAAAATTTACCCCTACAACAAATTGACCTCCGTATGATCCATAGCCAATTGCATTACTCCACCTTCCGCGAAATGTTCTAGCATTACCATTTCCATCAACAGAATAATTAACGCCAGCTTTAAATTCAATAAATGGTGAAAAATTATTTGCAATCATCCCTTCAAATGGTAAATATCTAATCTTTGCAAAGAGCGGAAACATTATCAGTGCATCATCGCCTATATTGATTGGTCGGCCAGTGTAGTAATTAATTGCGGGCATCTCACCATCATTTTTTACATCGATAAATTTTATTTCAAATCCAGAAAATAAATCCTCTTTCAATTCCCAATCCCCCATAAAGTGAAAGCCTGAACCCCAAGCTCCTGTTGTAAAACCAAATCCTTTCTTGTATTGTGCTTGAGGAAAAGAGCTAAATTGAATCAGCAATAATAGATAAAATATTTTTTTCATTGTAACCTGTTTAATTTGTTTTTTTTGATAAATAGAAAATTGTCTAGGCTGTATTTACCTGGACCAGAAAGAAAAATAGCTATAAAAATAGAAAAGTAAATCCATGCGTTCTCAGGGCTGCCTGTACCAGTTATATGATGTAATGCAGCAATAAGCATTGTAAAGGCGACCATGAAAGCAGCGGGCTGAGTGAAAAAACCAATCAAAATCATAACAGCACATATTGATTCAGCAAAAGCAGCCATAAACCCAAAAGGGATATTTGCAAAATCTAAAAATCCTCCAAAATGTTTAGTAAAAAAAGTTCCATACCTATCCCATTTAGAATAATTAACGCCAGGGTTAGCGATTTTACTCCATCCATGGTTGATAAACATATAATACGATGGAAGTACCCGCATAATTAATAATGATATATCATTATATTTATGAAGGGATAAAAGAATTTTACGATAACTAATCATTATTAATATCCTCAAAATCAGCATCTTTGATATCTAGATTCTTATAATTTTGATTCTGTTTCATTTCTAAATTTGATTTATTGTTAAAAAATAATTTTTTCACAAATAAAAAAATGAAATAAAAAACAATACCATACAAAATAGCTTTAGGCATTTTGAAGTCCTGATGTAGGGTTGAAAAATTTTGTCCCAGAAATAGGCTGTCTAATATAGCTAATCATCTCCTCGAGATCACCAGGATTTTGGACAAAATCAATATTGTTTGTATTAATAATAATTAATGGGGTATCCTGATATCGAAAAAAATATTCATTATAGACCTGGTTAAGCGCATCTATATAATCTTCTGACATATTTTTCTCAAACTCACGACCTCTTTTAGCAATATTTTCCATGAGCGTTTCGGTATCAGCTTGTAAGAAAATTACGAGATCAGGATGAATAACATTTCTTTCCATCATACTTGCTACACTATCATATAATGACATTTCTTTTTCATTTAAATTTAATGATGCGAATAATCTATCCTTAACAAACATATAATCAGTAACAACAAGGTTTTGAAACATATCTACCTGTCTAAGGTCCTGCTGTTGCTGATAGCGCTGAAGCAAAAACCATAGCTGAGTTTGAAAAGCATTGCTTTCTGGATCTTCGTAGAAGTCTACTAAAAAAGGATTATCCTCAAAAGCTTCAAGTATTAATTTTGCACCGAGTTTTTCTGAAAGGAGGTTCGCTAAACTTGTTTTACCAACACCAATAGTACCTTCAATCGCCACATAATACAGATTTCTCATGCTGTTTTTTCCAATTTATATTTTTTAACATTTGATATATCAGGACATAAAGATAATAAATCAGAAACAGTTTTTCCATAATCCTGAACAACAAATTTAGGTGCAATTTCTGCCCATGGAACCAATACGAACTTACGAGAAAAAAGCACAGGATGGGGAATAATTAATTCGCCTAATTCTACTGAAACCGTTTCATATGCTAAAATATCTATATCTATTAGTCTAGGTTCATTTTTTTTTCGATTCGATGGACGCCCAAGCATCATTTCAATTCCTTGACATACCTGAAGCATAGACTCTGGCTGAAGATTCGTTTCAATTTCAACAACACTATTTAAAAATTTTGGTTGATCTGTATTGTACAATGGATCAGTCTCATAAATTGATGCAGTACGATTTACAGCAATATCGTCTCTTACATCTAAAGCTGCTATTGCAGTAAATAAATTAGACTCTCTATCGCCTACATTTGCACCTAAACCTAAATAAACTAACTGATTCATGATTATTTACTTTTTTCTATCTCTACCTCAATCGTATCAAGAATTCCGTTGATTTGAACCTTGGGTTTTCTCACCCTAACTAATACTTTTTCAATTTCAAATTTAGATAAAATCTGGTCACCTATCGTATTGGACAACGTTTCAATCAAATTAAATCTTTTATTAGAAACAATGGAATTGACAAGCTTGAAAATAGCGTCATAATTGATAGCTTCATCAATATCATCAGATTTTATAGCACGAGTAAATGAAGTTTCAATTTCAACATCTACCTCAAAAGGTGCACCAACTTCTTTCTCGTAATCATATACACCATGATACCCAAAAAACTGCATATTTTTTAGTTTTATAACGCTCATACAATAGATGAATTTAAGAGGTTGAGTCTTCGCTAATCAAGTTTGACGTAAAAAAAAACCCTCTCATATTAAAGAGAGGGTTTTTAAAGTGCAATAAATACACAGTTTACATCATACCGCCCATACCACCCATACCTGGATCCATTGGAGGCATTGGTGGGGCTTCTTTCTCAGGAGTTTCTGTAACAGCAGCTTCAGTCGTTAGAATCATACCTGCTATAGATGTAGCGTTTTGTACAGCTACTCTAGCAACTTTAGTTGGGTCAATAATTCCAGCTTTGAACATATTAACATATTCACCAGTACGAGCATCATAACCAAAATCATCTTTTCCTTCTCGAACAGCTTGAGCAACAATCGATGGTTCCACTCCTGCGTTTGAACAAATCTGACGCAAAGGAGCGTCTAAGGCTCTTCGCATAATATCAACGCCAACTGCCTCTTCCTCATCAACTTTAACTTTATCTAAAGCTGGTGCGGTACGAAGAAGTGCAACTCCACCACCTGGAATAATACCTTCCTCAACAGCAGCTCTGGTTGCATGTAATGCATCTTCAACCCGTGCCTTCTTTTCTTTCATTTCTACCTCTGTTGCTGCACCAACATTTATGACAGCAACACCACCAGAAAGTTTAGCCAAGCGTTATTGTAATTTTTCACGATCATAGTCAGATGTTGTTTTTTCAATTTGAACCTTGATCTCATTAATTCGTGCCTTAATTGAGCTGGATTCGCCACTACCTCCAACAATCGTTGTATTATCTTTGTCTGAAACAACTCTTTTGCATGTACCTAAATAATCTAAAGTTGCATTTTCAAGCTTATAACCAGCATCTTCTGAAATGACTGTTCCCCCTGTAAGAACTGCAATATCTTCGAGCATAGATTTGCGGCGATCACCGAAACCCGGAGCTTTTACAGCTAACACCTTAAATGTTCCACGAAGTTTATTAACAACTAAGGTAGCCAAAGCTTCTCCTTCAACGTCTTCAGCAATAATCGTAACAGGTTTACCTGTCTGAACAACTTTTTCTAATAATGGAAGCAAGTCTTTCATGTTAGATATTTTTTTATCATAAATTAGTAAGTAAGCATCTTCCATTTCAGCTTCCATATTATCTGAGTTAGTAACAAAATATGGCGACAGATATCCTCTGTCAAACTGCATACCTTCTACTGTCTCTAAGAAAGTTTCCGCAGTTTTGGATTCCTCAACGGTAATCACACCATCTTTGCCCACTTTTTCCATAGCTTCGGCAATTTTTTCACCAATCTCTTCATCGTTGTTTGCTGAAATTTTTCCAACATTTGCAATTTGTTTTGAGTCTGGAAGGTCTTTGCTTTGCCCTTGAAGTGCTTCAACAACAGCTGTAGTTGCGGCATCTATGCCGCGCTTAATTGACATGGGGTTTGCTCCTGCTGTGACATTTTTCAATCCTTCAGAAACTAGAGATTGCGCTAAGACAGTTGCTGTAGTAGTACCGTCTCCTGCCACATCAGATGTTTTAGATGCAACTTCTTTAACCATTTGAGCACCGACATCTTCCAGCTTATCTTCTAATTCAACCTCTTTAGCAACGGTTACACCATCTTTTGTTACGGTTGGCGCACCAAACTTCTTTTCTATAACAACATTTCTACCTTTTGGGCCTAGGGTAACCTTAACTGCGTCTGCAAGCTTATCTACCCCTGCCTTAAGCGCATTACGCGCTTCAAGGTCGTATGAAATTTCTTTAGCCATTACACTTTACTCCTTATAATACTGCGAGAATATCACTCTCGCGCATAATTAAATATTCTTTACCTTCAAAAGAAAACTCGGTTCCGCTATATTTTCCATAGAGCACCTTATCTCCTTTTTTTAATTCCATTGCAACTTTGCTTCCAGAATCTGATACCTTTCCAGGTCCAGTAGCTGCAACAGTTCCTTGTTGAGGTTTCTCCTGAGCAGTATCTGGAAGAATAATGCCCCCAGAGGACACTTCTTCAGCTGGAGCTGGTTCTACAACAACTCGATCAGCTAAAGGCTTAACTTTTAGCGCCATGTTCATTCTCCTATTTTTAATAATTGATTAATATAAAAATTTTCAGCGCTGAAATTAAACTGATTTGTAGGCATTATTCAATGATTTTTAGCAGTCTTGCGTAATGACTGCTAAAATAAAGATAAAATAGAAATTATTGATTATTTCCCTGTACTGCCAAAACCTCCTTCCCCTCTAGTCGTTTCAGATAATTCATCTACAATTTCGAAATGAATTGGCGATCCATTCATGGCAACAATTTGAAACAGTCTTTGGTTTGGCTCCACAGTATAGTCTTCACTTTTGACATTATCAACAACAGCCATTATTTCACCGCGATATCCTCCATCTATAAGGCCAATTGAATTGCATAATCTTAACGGTGTCTTTGCAATGCTTGATCTAGGCATTAATAAATAAGGCTTCTCATTATCAGGCTCGCAGGCAATCTGTAAATGAATTAGAGCAGTATCGCCTGCAGAAATAGTTTGTTGCGAAATAATAAATACATCAAGCCCTGCATCTCCATGGTGAAAATGGCCATGATTTTTGTACATTTGCTTAACTTCTGCGTTGAAAGGTTTAATTTTTAATTTCACTAGGTTCCCTCCTGCCAGGTTTGTAAATATTTTTTTTGCTCATCTGATAAACCATCTAGATATATTTCTTTTGTTTCTAGTGCAATTTTAGCAACCTCATTATCAATTGACATTGGAACATCGCATACTGAAGGTTTCAAATTTTGATAGTTTTCAACTAAATATTCAATGCACAGAGCCTGGATAGCGAAGCTTGCATCCATTATTTCAATAGGATGACCTTGGCCTGTTGGTTGAGATAGATTAACTAACCTCCCCTTTGAAAGAAGAACTAGATGTTTACCATTATTCAAAAAATATTTATCTACGTTTGGAAGGATCTCTTTTGATGAGCTGGAATAAGATTCTAAACCATTTATATCAATTTCATTATTAAAATGACCAGCATTAGCTAGAATTGCACCGTTTTTCATTTTTTCCATGTGTTTTATACCTATAGCATGCTTATTTCCTGTTGCCGAGATGAATATATCTCCTAGATGAACTATCTCATCTAAAGACCCTACCCAGCATCCATCATAATGCGCTTCAAGCGCTCGATGATAGCCAGATGAGCCCTCAGTGCTACTAGAAGCTGTTTCGACTACAAAAACCTTTGCCCCAAGCCCTTTAAGGCGATTCGCTATACCTCTTCCACACCATCCATAGCCTACAACTATAATATTTTTCCCTGCTATAAGGGTATTTGTTGCCGATAGAATACCTTCAATAACGCTTTGCCCCGTACCATATCTATTGTCAAAAAGGTATTTAGAATTGGCATTATTTACAGCCATCACAGGAAAATTAAGCGCTTTTTCTTTATGCATTGCTTTTAACCTAACAATACCTGTGGTGGTTTCTTCGCAGGCCCCTAAAATATTTTTAACATATTCAGGATATTTTTTATGTGCTAAAAATATTAAATCACACCCATCATCTATTAGAAGCTGAGGTTGCGATGTCATAACATTTTTTAAACATTCATAGTATTCATCATTGGTTTGATTCGCCCATGCATGAATATCCATTTCTTCAGATAGCGCTGCAGAAATATGATCATCAGTTGTTAGGGGGTTACACGAGGAAGCTGAAACCTCAGCTCCACCTTTTTGTAGGGCGCGAAGTAAAACACCTGTTTTCTTCTCAAGGTGTAATGCTACACCAATTTTTATACCTTTTAAAGGTTTGTATTTTATAAATCGCTTTGCAATGCTTTGCATGATGGGCATTCTCTCCTCCGCCCATGACAGCAAATTATTTCCATTGGATTTTGATCCTTGTTTTGAAATTCTACTCATTCAAAAAAAAATTCTTCCAAGAAAAGTAGATCAATGATCCTGCAATTAAAAAAAATAAGCCCCAGAAAGGTAGGTAACTGTTTTGGCTCAAATGAAACTGAATCACTCCCCAGCAAATAAAAACAGCACTTAAAATATATGCTAGAGGAATAAGGGGATAGAAAGGTATAGTGAAAATTTTCGAATCATTCTTTTTCCTTTCAACCTTAAACAAAGTAGAAATAGATAAGGCTGAAAACATAATCATAACTACAGTGGTAGAATCTACTAAATTTTCAATATCCAATAAGAACATGAGACCAATTGTCCAAATAGCCTGCACGGTTAAAGCGTTGACTGGTGTGTAAAAACGAGTATTTGTTTTTCCGGTAAATTTGAAGAATATGCCTTGTTGACCCATTGCCTGTATAACTCTAGCAGCAGCTGTTTGAATATGTATAGAAAGAGAACTCATAACGCTGATCAATATTAGTAAAGATAAAAAACCAGACCAATGATTTGCGCCAACAGCATTAAGCGCTAACAATGGTACCATTTCTTGTCCTTTCATGTTTTCGAGGCCAATAGACTGAATAAATGAATAATTCACAATTGCATAAATAATAATGGTAATCAAAGTTCCACCGATCAATGCAATAGGCAAAGTTCTTCTTGGGTTGGAAATCTCACCAGCTATATAGCCTGCGCAATTCCAACCAGTATATGCAAAAAATATTGGTGTCAATGCTCTCGAAAAACCAATATATGGATTATCAGCTGAATTATTTGAATATGAGTGAAACGCTTCAATTGGCTTTGATTGAAATAGAAGACCTACCATTAAAAAAATTCCCACTACTTTAATTATAGTAAGAATCGATTGAAAACGAGAACCCACCTGAACCTTAAAACAGTGAATAGCTGTAAGGAATATTAAAATAATTGAGGCTAATCCTGATACAGACAAAAATTGTAACTGGGGTAGAAATTGTAAAGTATATTTAGCAGAAAATAAGGCCAATACTGCAGTAGCCCCTGTCTGAAATATTACTAAGCTCATCCATCCATACAAAAAAGATGGAAATGGGCCATAAACTTTATGGAGATAAATGAAGTCCCCTCCTGTCTGTGGAAATCGCGTTGAAAGCTCTGCTATACAAAAAGCTCCCATAAGCGCCATTAATCCTCCACCAATCCATGCCAATATCAAAGAAAAATCACTTGTAACCGGTTGCGCAGCGAAACCGACTAATAGAAAAATTCCAGAACCGATCATGTTTCCAGTGACCATTGAGGTTGCATCAAAAATACCAAGAACTCTTCTAGAATTTGACATGAATTAAGATTTAATAATATTATAGACCAATGCAACCCACCCTAAGATAAGCGCAGTTCCACCAATGGGAGTTATTGCACCAAGCCAACGCAATCCCATCAATGGGATTAGATATAATGTTCCAGAAAAAATAATAATACCNATTAAAAATAATATTGCAGGAANNTGAATNATATTTGAAGGATAGTGAAAACCTAAAATTCCGATCAAAATNAATCCTANAGAATGATACATTTGATAACGNACTCCCGTTTCAAAAATTACTAAATCTTCGCTGGANACCTTTGATTTNAGGCCATGGGCACCAAAAGCTCCAATTGATACTGCNAGNGCNGCCAGNACTGAGCCAATGATTATCCATGTAATATGTCGATCCATTATNTTAAAACTTACAATATATTATTATGTTATTCATCGCTTACGTATAAAAGATCATGNGAAATTAACTTTTTTCCATTNTTATANAGATTCACTTTTAATGGATTGCGNTNCTCNTCAAACCACCATTCCATTCCATGCTTTAATTGACCNTTNTAAATACATTCATATTTTAANTGTCCAGAAATATANTAATCTGCCNGTGTTCGCGTTCCTGTAATGAAAATCTGATCGGTNTTTTCAAAACCATCAATATTCCATTTNCGNTCATATACCTTTAANCCATCTTCAAAGATCAAAACACGCTTAAATCTTCCATTGTCATGATATTCTAATCTGGAAATTTCTTTACCNGTATTATAAAAAACCTCTTTTTTTAAAAAANTNGANGGAGTAAAAATTTGAGAAATTCCATCTAAAATNCCATCCTTNTANGTTGCAATAGATGCNAATTGACCAGTTGANTAGTTTCTTTGAATAGGNCCATTGTATTGATCNTTTATNTAAACTCCTTTTTCCTCTAAGCGACCACTAGAAAGCCAGACTTCAAATGGGCCCATTTTTTTACTTTTTTTATAATNANTTTTACTTTCCANTTGCCCTGAAATGTAAAATGAAACAGATTCACCATCTAAATGATCCATGCTATATGTACGTTTNNATTTTAGTTGACCATTTTTATAATATATATTGGTTATACCATCNAATTTATCTGANGAAAATATTTTTGTCGAATCCAGGTGTTNATTTTCAGAAANCCACTTCCANTCGCCATTACGTTTTNCATTGNCNAACNCTCCGCTTACCTTTAAAGCATTGTTCTTATACCAAATTTTGTACTCCCCACTTAATTCNCCATTATTATAATTTACNANAGAGTCTAATTTTTTATCAGAATGATACCACTTCCAANCNCCATGACGNTTATCAGANAAATAAATACCTGAAAGTCTTANTGTATCATCTGACCANACTTTAAAGTTTCCATTTTTNATACCACTAGCATAATTNATTAATCTTGTTTTNNTTTNATTTTCATCAAACCATTCCCACTTNCTNTGAGGAATATCGTTGTANTATTTACCCTTTGTTTTAATTGANCCATCGGAAAAATATTCCGTAAATNCTCCATTTAGCNTTCCAGTATGGTATTGCTGTCTAATCTCAATATTTCCATTATTATAATTCTCATGCTTACCATGAAGTACTCCATTATTATAATTGTATATTGAATCTATGAGGTTATTTTGATTGNTCCATTCCCATTTTCCATCTCGCTTATCAAATTTATATTTTCCCTTAACNGCATAACTACCGTTTGAATGATATGAAAAAAACTTTCCATGNTTAAAATTGTTTGAAAAATTTGNTTCGGTCTTGATTTTTCCATTTGAATAATATGTCAATCGCTNTTTTANTGCNGAACCAAGAAGCTTGCTATTGAAAATTTCCGTNGATTTNTCCTGACTATTTGGGTAGCGAGCTATNACTTTAACATNTGGAGCNCAGCCNNTGAGAAGNANAAGTATANNCAATAATATTTTGACNGTATTCATANGNAATANTATNACTCTAAAATNATTGGGAAAATGTTTAATCAAATTAAGTTATATATATAAATAATTATTTAAATTTAAAGCTCAATTTATAATTATNTACAGGAAATATAATGATTGTTGGCATACCAAAGGAAATCCTTGAAGGTGAAAANCGNGTNGCTGCGACTCCGCAAACTGTTAAAGATTTAATGAANNNTGATCTTGAGGTTCATNTACAAGCATNAGCAGGAAANGCNTCTCATTATNNTGANAAAGATTATGAAAAGGCTGGAGCNAAAATNATATCTGANGCAGCTACANTATTAANTCAATCNGATTTGGTAATCAAAGTTGCAACNGCAACTTCTGATGAANTTGAATTANTNAAAGAAGGATCAGCNTATATATCCCTTATTCANACNACCAGAGANATTGANATTGTNAAAAAATTNACTCANAAGAAAATTTCNGCCTTNTCAATGCANCTTATTCCTNGAACGACTCTTGCGCAGAGNATGGATGCNCTAAGCTCNCAGGCAAATGTCGCTGGGTATNNGGCCGTNTTGATTGGNGCAATGCATCTTCCCGTCTATATGCCTTTATTNATGACAGCNGCNGGAACAATCCCTCCAGCAAAAGTANTGATTTTAGGTGCAGGTGTTGCTGGATTACAGGCGATAGCAACCGCTAAAAGATTAGGCGCTCAAGTTGAAGTATTTGATGTTAGACCAGAGGTAAAAGAACAGGTTAAATCGTTAGGTGCGAAATTTGTTGAAGTTGAAAGTAGTGAACATGATGGAGTTGGTGAAGGAGGCTACGCTAAGGAAACCTCTGATGAATATAAAGAAAGACAGCAAGCACTGATGAAAGAACACATTGTAAAATCAGATTTAGTTATTACAACAGCTTTAATACCAGGAAAACCTGCACCCATCCTTATTTCAAAAGATATGGTAAACGCAATGAAGAAGGGTTCTGTGGTGGTCGATCTTGCAGCAGAAAATGGTGGAAATTGTGAATATACCAAAGCTGGTGAGGTAATAAATCAAAATGGTATAATTATCGATGGAACACTTAATCTTCCATCCTCTATGCAAGTCCACTCTTCTCAATTATATGCTAAAAATATTTCAACCTTTATAGCCCATATGATGAAAGAGGGTAATTTAAACATTGACCTGGATGATGAAATAATATCTGGATCGATGTTTACACATCAAGGAAAAATAACTCATGAGCCCACACGGCAAGCTGTGGACAATTTGTAAGGAAAATTATGGATATCAATATTATCACTGTTTTTATCTTGGCGATTTTTGTTGGGTTTGAAATTATTACGAAAGTACCGCCAACTTTGCATACTCCACTTATGTCGGGATCCAATGCAATTTCTGGTATAGCAATCGTTGGTGCAATTATTTCCACAAAAATAGGTGGCGAGATAGGAACTTGGCTAGGTTTAGTGGCGGTTGTTTTTGCTACTGTTAACTGTGTAGGTGGATTTATGGTTACAGATAGAATGTTAAAAATGTTTAAACGGAAATAATTCTTATGGACTTCACAAATTTATTTTACGTTATAGCAGCTGTTCTTTTTATACTTGGCATTAAGAGACTAAGCTCACCAAAAACCGCAAGAACGGGGAATGCCCTCGCTTCCATTGGTATGCTAATTGCTATTCTAGCTACTGTCACTTCTCCTGGAGTTGGAATAGAGCTTGACTTCAAACTCATTGCTATTGGTATGATCGTTGGCTCTATTTTAGGTGCCACATTTGCAATGCGCGTTGAAATGACACAAATGCCACAAATGGTAGCAATCTTTAATGGTTTTGGTGGCGGGGCATCTGCTTTAGTGGCAACAGCTGAATTCTTTTCAAAATATGACACCCCTGAACAAACCACATTTTTAATTATAACAATAATTTTATCTGTTTTTATAGGTACCCTTACCTTAACTGGAAGCTTCATTGCATTTGGAAAACTGCAGGGTTTTATAAGTGGACAGCCTATTGTATTCAAAGGCCAACAAATTCTCAATGCAATTCTCATGATAAGCATAATAACATTTGGAGTTTATACGGTTACTAGCGGCGCCAATGAAATAAATGCTTTCTATGCAGTAATTGCATTATCTGCATTAATAGGAATTACGTTAACAATTCCTATTGGCGGAGCTGACATGCCCGTTGTTATCTCACTGTTAAATTCATATTCAGGTATCGCAGCATCAGCTACAGGATTTGTACTAATGAATAATGGATTGATTATTGCTGGTGCTTTGGTTGGTGCATCTGGTCTAATACTTACAAATATTATGTGCAAAGGAATGAATAGATCGCTTTCCAACGTCATTTTTGGAGCTGTTGGTTTAAGCTCAGAAGAAGGATCATCTGAAGCAAAACAAATCAGTATTAAATCTTCTACAACGGATGAAGCAGCTATGATTTTAGATGCTGCGGATAAAGTTATTGTAGTTCCTGGATATGGATTAGCGGTAGCGCAAGCGCAGCATGCTGTAAGAGAAGTGGCAGAGCAANTGGAATCAATGGGTAAAAAAGTTTTATATGCTATCCATCCAGTTGCCGGAAGAATGCCTGGTCATATGAATGTGCTTTTAGCAGAGGCAAACATCCCATATGAACTTTTAAAAGATCTAGATGAAATAAATCCAGAATTTGAAGACTGTGACGTAGCGATTGTATTGGGTGCGAATGATGTTGTCAATCCAGCAGCTCGTCATGATTCTTCTAGCCCTATTTTCGGAATGCCTATACTTGATGTTGATAAATCAAGAACAGTCATAGTCAATAAGCGAACAATGAATCCAGGCTTCGCAGGTATTCAAAACGAATTGTTTGGTTTTGAAAATACCGTGATGGTTTTTGGTGATGCAAAAGAAATGCTAAATACTCTGCATAAAGACCTAAAAGAGCTTTAAAGAAAAATTTGAGTAAATATTTATCATACCCATTATCCCTATTTTTACTTTTTACTTTAGCTTTAGGTCAAAATAAGAAAGGTTCAAACATGTCAAAAGATAATACTGAATATGCAATTTTTGGTGGAGGTTGTTTTTGGTGCGTTGAAGCTGTTTTTGAAAGAATTGATGGCGTCAGCGAAGTAGTCTCTGGCTATGCAGGTGGCCAAACTAAAAATCCTACTTATAAAGAAGTTACATCCGGTAAAACTGGACACGCGGAAGTATGTAAAATCGTTTTTGACCCTAACATGGTGACATACGATGAATTGCTTGATATTTTCTGGCAAGCGCATGACCCAACGACATTGAACCGTCAAGGCGCTGATATTGGCACCCAGTACCGGTCAGCTATATACTATATCAACGACGCGCAAAAAAAGTCTACAAAATTGGCTTTAGAGAAAGCCGCTAAAATGTTTGATGACCCTATTACAACAGAAGTAAAAGAATTAGATAATTTTTATTTGGCTGAAGGATATCATCAAGATTACTATGAAAATAATCCCAACGCTCCTTATTGTGCTTTTGTTATTCGTCCTAAGATAAAAAAGCTTGGTAAAAAAGGACTGTGGGATGAATAATCATTGATTAGGCTTCAAACAACAAACCAACTCAATTATATACTCTTCATTTAGACTCATAATCTTGCATTGCTTGAACTAAAGCATCAATACCTTCTACAGGCATTGCGTTGTAGATTGAAGCTCGAAAACCCCCAACTGATCGATGACCTTTTAATGTTTTTAAACCGCGCTTATCGCAAAATGATAAAAAATCTTCATCACTACCTTTGCCACTAAAAATAAAAGGTACGTTCATTAGGGACCTGTCTTCCATTGCAACAGGAGATTTGAACAAATTGTTACGCTCGATTTCTGCATAAAGTTTTTCTGCTTTAATAAGGTTTTTTTGCTCAAGGCCGCTAACACCTCCATTATTTTTTAACCATACTAAGCTCCTATTAACAGCATAGATCGCCATAACAGGGGGAGTATTAAACATAGATTGTTTTTCAATATGAGTTTGATAGCGCATCATCATCGGAGCTTCACGTTTAATTTTACCTAAGATATCATCCCTAATGATAACAAGCGTTACTCCAGCTGGGCCAATATTTTTTTGGGCACCAGCATAGATCAAACCAAAATCGGTTATATCAAATTCTCTACTAAAAATATCTGAAGACATATCTGCTATAAGATATGAACGTGAATCATCTAAATTAGGAAATGAAGCCCATTGCGTACCATAGATTGTGTTATTAGATGTAAGATGNAGGTAAACAGCATTTTTTGAACNTTTGAGGTTCTTAGGGATATGATTGTATGAAGAATCTTTTGAAGAACAGACAATATTGACCTTACCAAACTCTTGCGCCTCAGCTATTGCTTTGTGAGCCCAGGCACCTGTATCAGTGTAGTCTGCAACTTGATCTGACCCAAGTAAATTCATTGGAATCATACTGAATTGAAGTGAGGCTCCCCCTTGGAGGAAAAGAACCTGATAATGCTGTGGCAATTGTAGAAGCTCTCGTACGAGCAATTCAGTCTCCTTAACCATATTTACTACAGGTTGAGATCGGTGACTCATTTCCATTAAACTCATACCGTGATCATTGTATTCGATGGTAGCTTGAGATGTCGCTTCAAGCACAAAAGGACTTAACATTGCCGGTCCTGCGCTAAAATTGTATATTTTTTTCATAATTTTACGATTATAGAAGTCAAAATTAAATTGTAAATAATATAAGTTGTAATAAAAAAACCCTCTAAAAAGAGGGTTTTTTTAATTTTTATTATCTACGTCTCTTGCCCTTATCCATCATGCGATCTGGTCCTTTTCGGTAGCGCTCTTTCATTCCTTTTTGAGCTTCTTGTTTCATATATGGTTCAAAACTCATAAACATAATTTGTTGCTCTGGGTCCAAAATATCTTTGGTGGATCTAATAAAATCTATTCGATTAGTTGACTTTTTTTGTTCCAAGCTTTCCATCTTTTTTAACATTGCATTGACATCTGACTGGGAAATCTTTTCCTCTTTTTTAATCTTGGACAGGTAGGAATCAAAAAGATCTTTTTCTTCTGTATGCAAGTCTCCCATTCTAACGCGATGTCTTCGCATTCTTGGAAATAGTTTTTCCGCTTGCTGTTCAGATAGATTTAAGTAGTCAGTGAGCTTCCAGACCATCATTGTTTCCATTCTATTTTGATACTGACCACCAGGCCCACGCGCCTTTCCAGGTTGGCATAAAATAAAAGAAAAACTCATAATAATTATAACAATTTTATTCATATATCTCTCCATTGTTCATTGCGATAACATTTTCAAAATTAATTGTTTCAAAGAAATCTATGGTTTGCCAAATATCATCACTGGTATTAATTAAGTAAAAGGCAAGGTCATTCATATATTCTTCTGTTTCTTCATCCATTTCTTGATAGGAATACAAATCAACCGATGCATAAACATCTGGGTCGTTCGTTAATTGATTCATTGTAATAAAGCCAAGGACAATAACAAAACAAAAGGATAAAGCCCCATTGTATAATTTTAATTTTTTTTCGGTACGTCTCAATCGCTCTGAATGCAGATTTTTCAAAAATACATCTGAATCAATCGTATCAGATGATGTATTTAATAGTTTTTTAAATTGCTCTTCTACATTCATATTAATTTTCAAAAAATATTTTTAGCGATTCAACTGCATGGTGGTAATTAACCTTAGCAGAGTTTTCACTTATATTCATTATTTTAGCTATTTCTTTGTAGGGTAAGTTTTCGGTAGTTCTCATCGTCACAACCATACGTTGTATTTTTGGAAGTCGCGCGATCGCATTCCAAAGCTCTTTACGTTTCCATTTATCTTCATTTGTCGTGTCGATATATTCAGGTTCTGAAATTTGGTCCAAATGAAGCATATTCTTCCATTTATTTCGTCTTAGATATGTATTGGACATGTTGATATTAGCTCGATATAAATAGGTTTTAAATTCTGATTCAAAACGAAATTTTTTAAGTGCTTTATACATCTTTATGAAAACATCCTGAGCCAAATCCTCAGCCTCTTCTTTAGAGTTGGTAAATTTCGTGAAAAATCCATAAGTGCTTGATAAATAACGATCTACTAGCTCATTAAAAGCGGCTTCTTTTCCCTCTTGAAATTCTTTTATTAGCTCGTTGTCTGTTCGCATGCATCTTCTTATTAGACTAAATTATAATGAAAAAGTTAAAAAAAAAGCTGAAGTATAAAATACTTCAGCTTTTTAATCTTTTTTTGATAGCGCTTAATTATCTTTTTGTAGAACCGCCTTTATCATCTGAATCTCCCCAGCGTCCNTCTTTTCTACCATCACAATGCTTTGAAAACATCATCGCGAGCGACATGTGAACTTTAATGGTTTCAAGCTGCTTGTCATCAAATAACGCTTCTAGGNTTGTATTACGCTCTAGCATTAATGCTTTAATTTTCTCTCCAAGCTGAAGTCTATCTACATCCGCGCCAGAATTCTTTGCTGCTTCCATTAAGGCATCAACGGCATCCTTATGCTGTTGATTAACAGCGATTAAACTGGCTTCTTGCTCAGAAGTCATATTTAGAGCAGCNACCATCGCATCATACTCAGCATTCTTTTCCGTTTCCATCTTATCTTTCATTTCAGCGTAGATAGCATCAAGCTGATCTTTTTGATCATCAGNTAGTAGAGACTCTACTTCTGTTTTCATAGCTAGCTCTAAAGCTTCAAGCTCTGCCTTGCCAGTAGCTTCATCCATTGAGCCATCTTTCATTTGTCCCCACACAGCTTCCATTTGCTCCCTGTAAGANTCTAGGATGCCTTTTAAAGCATCTTGCTGATCGGCATCAAGAACAGTAAATAATAGGCGAAAATCCATACCGCCCTTATCACCTTTAGGACCATGATGTTTACCTTTTTCTGGTGAATGTAAATACGGTACTGCATTATCATCCATCCAGGCAAAAAGTCTGTCTTTCTCATCTTGAGTAAGCTTGCCTTGCATTTCAGCTGCTACTTTCCAAAGAAATCCAGGATCCATACGATGCCTACCGCGCTTTCCATGACGGTTTAGTGCATCCTTGAAGGCATCATCAGAAGATTTACTGAGGCCAATATCTGCATTCAAACCTTCAGATAGTGCCTGCAGCTCAGGGTCATCTAAAGTAACTTCATTTTCATTCAGGCTTTCACAGCCCGTGTACATCAATAATGTTAATGCGGTTAATAATGATAAATTTTTCATGCGTCTTCCTTGATTTTTTCTACTTCATCTTCCTGCGCTGGTATCACTTTATATACGGTTTCGGATCCGCCGCTTACAGGACTATGACGTCTTAATTTTTTAATATTTTCAAATTCTGAGTGCCTTGTGCATTTTTTTGTTATGATGGTATTATTTTTTTGATAAAATATTTCACTATAATCGTCATCTTCATAATGGTGAAGTCCAAGCTTCGTATCTATAATATTTCCACCAAAAATAAAGAGCGATGCGCTTAGCATAGTTTCTAAAATTGCGTTACACATAATTATACACTCCTTTTAATTGTTTGTTTTCTTCGTACTAGTATTTAGACGATTATGATTAAAGAAAGTTTCACAATTTTTATTCTAAATACCTACTATGATATTCTAAACAANATATATATAAACTAAATTTAAATAGAAATTAAAGAAAAAAAAAGGCTGATCAAATGATACTGATCAGCCTTTTAATACTAGGGCTAGCCTTTGCTCCGACTGCCTTTTTTGCCTTTTCTACTTTTCTTACCTTTTCTCGCTTTATCTCCTTTAGATGAGCGGTGTTTTTTCATTCTCATTTCAAGAGCTTTGCGAATCTTAATGATATCTAATTGCTGATCATTAAAGATTGCGGTTAGTTTTTCATTTTTTGCAGTAAAGACTAATTTTAAAGAAGCTCGTAGTGTTTCACGGTCGATATCACCATTCTTGGCTTGCTCAAAAAGTGCGCTTGCAGCATCCTTTGCTTCTTGATTTGCGGCATCATATGCTGAAACCTGGTCTTCTGTCATACCGAGAGCGTCAACCATTACAGCCTTGGATGAATCGCGATATGCTTGGCGCTTAGCATTGCGATCTGCCTTATTTTGTTCTAACTGCGCTTTTTGATCATCGGTTAAAAGTGCATCAACTTCCGCTTGCATGGCTTCTTTAAGAGCCTTCATTTGATCTTTTGCATCTTCCTTTGAGAGCGAGCCATCTTTTACCTGATCTCTTAACGATTTAAATTTTTCTTTGTAAGATACCATCATAGCTTTAAACAAATCTTTTTGATCATCAGTGAGTATGTTAAATAAATCTCGGGATTGGCTTTTTCCTTTTTTACCTGATTTGCTCTTCTTCCCTTTAGATCCCCCAAATAGTGGAATATCTTTCTCATCCATTTTTTCAAAAAGGACTGCTTTTTCTTCATTGGTTAGCTGATCAGACATTTCAGCTGCGACTTTCCAGAGGAAACCGGGCTCACGATGTTTACCGCCTTTACCATGGCGATTGAGAGATTTGTTCATGGCATCTGTAGAGGATTTGCTCAATCCTAAGTCATAAGTTAATTCAGAGGACAGTTCCTGCAATTCAGCACTGTCAAGATTTGAGGATTCGCTACGCATAGAGTTTTCACAACCAGTGATAACTAATAACATCGAAGCGATTGGCAAGATGAATTTATTCATAATATTAATCCTTATAATTTATTTGTTGTTGTGTCTCTACAGTATTAGATGCGTTAAATTTACAAAAGTTAAAATTTTATTTATGAAGTTTTAGTTTTCTTCTTTTTCTCCATTTCTTCAAGCGCATCACTTTTAGTTACTTTATAAAGACTATTTTGTAAACCATTAGGTCCGTAACTTATTATTTTTTTAATATCTTCGACTTTAGAGTGTCTAGTACAATTCTTAGAAATTGATGCATTATTCCTTAGATGAAAAATATCT
>PASZ01000028.1 GCA_002712245.1 Fidelibacterota bacterium
GAAAAAGATTTTGGCTATGAAAAAAAAGGGCTGTTTGCGGCCATTGTTTCTCCGAAAAAATCTTTAGTATTTAATAAAACAATCTATCGAAATTTTATTGATTCCAGTTATTCTACAATAAAATAAAAAATATTTAAAAANATATCGCCCATAACGCTCAAATTATTTAATTTTAANTNAAGANTTTTNTATTATTTATCAAGTTTTCATAAACACACATAGANTGTNNTTTTAAAANTGNTNTTANGTGTNANNTNTTAGAANCAAAATAAGGGGGTTATTATGTTTCGATCAAAATTAANCTTTTTATTACAANNTCTTTTAATTGTAACNACNNNTANTGCACAGACAGGCNTAATTAAGGGTTCAATTTCANATATTTCTGGATTACCACTTCAGGGTGCAAATATCTTACTCAAAAATACNACACACGGAACCACTTCTGATGAGAATGGTGATTTTGAATTTATTGATATAGCTGAAGGTTATTATACCCTTAATGTTAACTATATAGGATATGAACCTGTAACCTANCCTGATATTTGGGTAAGNCCAAATGCTTATGATGCGTTAGAGGTTTTNCTTACTCANCTTGTAATTGAATTTGATGGTGTTATCGTAGAGGATAGCTATTTTAGAAATTCAGGCCTCAATCAAGATCAATCAGTTAGATTTCGTAATGATGAAATACGTCGAGCCCCTGGCGCTGGTCAAGAATTATCCAGAATTTTAAACTCACTTCCTAGTGTAGCAAGCGTNGGGGAGAACCGTCAGGATATGATGGTCCGTGGCGGAGGCCCNACTGAAAATGGATTTATTATAGATAATATACCNCTGCCNAGTATTTCCCATTTCAGCCAAGAGGATGGTCGATCTAATGGACCAATTGGTCTAATTAATACGGAAATGGTTGATAATCTTGAATTCTATAGCAATGGTTTTTCTGCTAA
Source organism: Fidelibacterota bacterium (assembly GCA_002712245.1). Taxonomy (GTDB): domain Bacteria; phylum Fidelibacterota; class Marinisomatia; order Marinisomatales; family TCS55; genus TMED108. Next base: position 951 of record PASZ01000028.1, read on the forward strand.
GTATGGTAATCGTCTNTCTAGCTATGGAGACATANCTTACCGATCNGGAAACAGCGANGCAATGGAAGGAAATTTTAGCTTAGGTTTAGGTGGAGCCGCTACGCTTTTGGAAGGNCCTTTAAGTANAAGCTCTTCCTANATTNTTTCATTTAGAAGGAGCTACTTAGATGTCATTGCAGGTGCCTTAAATGCAGGCGGCTTGCCTTCGTATGATGATATTCAAGGTAAGATAACATTTCAGCCAAACCATTACAATACCTTTACAATATTATCGGTNAATGGNAACAGTTTGTATGAACGGACCAAAGAAGATGCGCTGAAAGAAGAGCAGTCAAATTATGGCAGGCGTAAAAATAAGCAGCACACGATTGGAGTGAATTATCGAAAGATTTGGAACCAATCTTCTTTTTCAAACACCAGNATTTCGCAGAGCAATCAGCGCGCTGATGCACAGTTTTTAGATTATAATTCCGGNAGTATAACATCAATGGCTAATAACCAGTTGAAATCATCATCAATACGTCAAATTAATCAGACAAGTTTTTCAAATAATTTAAGCTCAGAATACGGTTTTGAATTNACTTCAAAATCTCTCCAGTACGATTTCTTGCTCAATGAGNTATCTGCATCTCAGGATGTTTCGATAACGAATTCAGCGGTATTTACAACCTTCCGTTATTTGATTGCATCAAAATTGCTTGTTTCAACTGGACTAAGAGTTGAGTCAAATGATTTTGAAGATGATTTTTTTTACGCGCCCAGAATAAACGCTAAATANAATCTAAATNATGGCGNTTCTGCGCTGATATACAACGCAGGTCAGTATTACCAAAANCCACCTGAAATCTATCTTAGCATAGAAAGCAACAAATCGCTAACAAGCGTGAGAACAATGCAACAGTCTTTAACCTATGAACGATTGATTACAACCAGNACTAAACTCACATTTGCNTATTATCAAAAAGAATATTTTAATGCACCGATTTTAACNANCAANCTAAATNGAGTTGAGCCAGCNTTTTTATTAGATCGATTAGCCATGCATTCTGGAGTTGTATCTAGCGGTCAATCGGAAGCGCAAGGNATTGAATTGTTACTTGAAAAAAAACGTGCAGAGAATTTTTATGGNCTTTTTGGCGCAACCTACTTTAACACAACGTATAAAGATTATAATGGAATTAAGCGCAACAGAAACTATAATTNTCANTACATTGTTAATCTTGTTNGTNNCTATCNACCNAAGGCGCAATGGGAATTCTCNGTAAGATGGTCGCTTTTTGGTGGTAAGCCTTATACTCCAATTGATGAAGAAAGCTCCAAGTTGGCTGGCGATGAAATACTTTTTTTGGATCAATGGAATGAATCAAGAACACCTGCGTATCATTCCTTGTTCTTGCGGTATGAGAATCATAAGAATTATGAGAGAGGGAATCTGATATTTTTTGTTGAATTCTGGAACGCGTATAATCGTCAAAATGTAGAAACTTATTACTGGGACGATCGGATGCGAAAAGTATCTTATTTTAATTTTATCCCAGTTGGTGGTTTTGAATTTGAATTTTAATCAATTACAATCTCATACCTAAAGCTGATACTGCAGAGCTTTTAGTCCATAGTCATNTAAAATAATTATTTATAATATTTTGTGGTCCAATATATATTGTTTCTCATGCTATCATTTGGATCTTGGGTTATTAGATTATAAATAAATCCAGTAATCCATATACTCAGAATGATCGGTAAGAAAATTTCAATAAATAACGATAGCATTGTATATATAAAGATAAATACAAATGGAAAGATCACCGCAGAGGCAACCATTGGATAATTTCTCATGAATTTACGAATCGAGTTCATAGTTCTCCTTTTTTAATAATATTTGTACAAAAACCATGCTAAATATAATTCTTTGACAAGCTGTCATAAAGAAATAGTCTTACCTTAAATTCATGGCAGAAAAAAGCATTATTTATGACACAGTTAAATATAAAACGAATAAAATTGATAACGATATATATCATGTCAATTTTTTATATATCCGTAGGGATCAATCATTTTGTAGAAACTGAATGGTTTATTCAGATTGTTCCACCATATCTCTCAAAATATGACCTAGAACTTGTGTATATCAGTGGTGTTTTTGAAGTTATGTTTGGAACATTGATTTTATTTAAAAAAACGCGTTATTATGCAGCGTGGGGATTGATACTAACCTTAGCAGCTGTTTTTCCTGCTAATATTTATCTGGCGCAAAGTGATGGAGTAGCAATGGGAACAAGCGCTGCGGTTGCTTGGTATAGGCTACCATTTCAATCATTATTTATTGTTCTTGCTTATTGGCATAGGAATTAAATTATAATCAAACAATATGATACTTTCAGGTAAAGAGATACATCAACAAGTAGAAAATGGGACTATTTCTATAGATCCGTTTAATTCCGGTCAGCTCAATCCCAATAGTTACAACCTTAGATTGCATTCGGATCTATTGGTGTACGATAGTGATGTTCTTGATATGAAAGAAAAAAACGCAACATCGCCACTAACTATTCCCGACGAAGGTCTTTTATTAGAGCCTCAAAAACTCTATTTAGGGCGTACAATAGAACGTACAGCCACGGATAAATATGTTCCCATGTTAGAAGGAAGATCATCGGTAGGAAGGCTGGGTTTATTCATTCATATCACTGCAGGTTTTGGCGATATTGGCTTCGATGGATTTTGGACCTTAGAGATATTTTGCGTGCAGTCCATCAGGATCTATGCAGACCTAGAAATTTGTCAAATCTTCTACCATACCATTGATGGCGATTATGATCTATATCAGTCAAAAAAATACCAAAGCAATAAGGGAGTGCAACCAAGCATGCTGTATAAAGATTTTGAGGAAAAATCTTGAAATTAAATTCTCTTATTTTTTTTATTTCAATTGGCATATCTCAGGTTGACTATCAGTCTGAGATTCAGCCAATTTTTTATGATAAATGTAGCGGCTGCCATACCTCTGGAGGATCTAGCGGAGGACTTGATTTAACATCTTATTCTACATTAATGGCTGGCGGTAACAGTGGCGCCAGTATCATACCGGGAGATCATCAAAATAGTCTTCTTTGGAAGCGCATTAATGATGGTAGCATGCCTCCAAGCTCCAACGATGTAATACCATCAAAAGTGGAATTAGTCAAAAAATGGATCAATGAAGGTGCGCTTGCAAATCCGCCTAGCGCAAACAACCCTCCAGAAACCTTTAATTGGCTAAGCGCGGAGAAGGATACAATTAAAATTTCACCCTCAAATCTTTCATCAAAATATGCATTGGCTTGGACGGAGAGCAAAGATCCAGATGGCGATAAAATAAATTATATACTGTATGCCAAGATAGGTAATAATCCCTACGAGATCGTAGAGGATACTTCGGCCCAAAAGATAGAATTATTTTATCAAGATTTTTTGGATAATGTATTTGAAAATAGTACCTCCAAAACCGAAATAGTTCAGTTTACTATTGATGCGACGGATAATAAAGATACGGTTCGGATAAGTGGAAACGATAGAATCGTCTATTTAGATCGCACAGACTATCTTTCTATCGATAAACAGGTTTACCCGAAGTCATATGCTTTGTATGCAAACTTTCCCAACCCATTTAATCCAATTACGCAAATTCGTTTTGATTTGCCAGTGATGACGAACGTGGATCTAGTCATCTACAATATGTTAGGGCAAAAAGTTAAAACATTTAAAATACCAAACGCTTCAGCGGGTAATCATTTGATTACTTGGAATGCGACGAACGATCTAGGCAATTCCGTTTCAGCTGGGGTTTATCTATATCAATTACAAGCCGAAGAGTTTGTAAAAACCAAGAAAATGATACTACTTAAATGACCAAATTTGACCTGCTACTGTTTGCAGCTATTTATTGGAATCTGTACCAGCTTGTTTTTAAAGGACTTAAGAAAAAACAATCGAACGTAATTCTGCTTGCTGCATTTGTTGTTCATTTGCTATTTGATAGCATTAGATGGCAAATATATATCGCTTATTTTCTTGTTTTATGCCTCTGGTTTATAAAAGAAGAGATCAGCGCTTTAATTAAATCATTTATCTTAGTTGCCGGTATTATTGCGATTGTTCCAACAATCGCCATTCCAATTATTTCCTTTCCAGATCCAGAAGGTGAATACGCTATAGGAACCTTAATTCATCATTGGGTTGATCAAGACAGGGAAGAGTGGTTCACTCCTGAAAATCCAAACGATAAGCGCCAATTTATGTTGCAGGTATGGTACCCAGGTGTTGATGATAAATCTGAAAAAATTCCCTTCTTAGATCATTTAAGCACCCGCGCAAAAACCATTGGACAAGCGGGTAGTTTCCCAGGTTTTTTAGCGATGCATTTAGATTTGATTAAAACCAATAGCGCCTTGAACCTTTCACCAGATCCTATTGCCGCACCGTTTCCTGTGGTGATTATTTCGCATGGTATTACAGGTATGCGGCAGTTACATACTTCTTTAGCTGAAAAGCTGGCCAGCAATGGGTATGCTGTTTTTGCTTTGGACCATACCTACGATGCCAATATCACCGTTTTCCCTGATGGATTTGTTGCGGACTACCGTTCAGAAATCACCGGTCATCCAGATAGCGTTAAAATTAGAAAACGACAAATCGATACGCGAGTAGCTGACCTTAGCTTCATTATTGATCAATTAGAACGCATTCAAAGCGGCGCTTTTAGGCATCCGTTGAATGGATATGTAGACTTAGAGCGAATTGGCGTAACCGGACACTCTTTTGGAGGTTCTACCGTTGCCTTGGCTTTAGAATACGACGACCGTATTAAAGCCGCATCGGGTATTGATAGCTGGATGAATCCTATTCCTAAAGAAATTATCGATCGAGGACTATCTAAACCATTCTTATATATGGGCAGACCGTCCTGGGTAGATTCCGACTACCCATCAAGCGTATCGTTTTCAGAGATAATGCATCAAAACAATAATGGCCCATCTCATCACATCACGATTAAAAACACTCGCCATCTAAATTTTTGTGATGCACCGCTTTTCTCACCGATAGGAAAATATTTGGTTGAGATTGGTGATATTAATCGNAAGCGATCGGTGTATCTTGTCAATCGATTATCGCTAGAGTTTTTTGATAAATATCTAAAAGGAATGCCCAGTCCAATATTGGATAAAGAAGAAGTTATAGCTGATTTTATATTTAACTAAGAGTTAAGAAAAAAACGTATTATACTATATCCATGATTAAACAAATATCATTACTAGCTATATTATTAATTGCTTTTATTTCAGATATCAGTGCACAATTTAAGGGGTTAGATAAGCAGCTAAAAGCAAAAGCAGCCGCTGAACTGAATAAGGCAGTAAAAAGTCAGGTTAAGCCACTTACTTTAGATTATAAGGTTACCAATTATCATTATAACCCCTTGAGGTCGCCCAACAAGCTTTCGATCGATATAGAATTTACCGGTTACAACCCAAACAAAATTGGAATCGCGTTGAATCGAATCGAATTTGACCTATCGATCAATAAAAAACATGCATCAAAATTCTACAACGATAAAAAAATTAAGATTCCCAAAGAGGCTAATTTTACGTTTAAAGAAAAAGCGGATCTAAAGCTTACCGTGATGGGTAAAGCTATCTTTGATGCTATAGTAAAAAGAAAAGCAAAATATCAAATTGATGGGACCTACTATATCGATACAAAATTTGGAACGTTCCCATTAAAGGCTAAGCTAGCCGAAAAAGAAATGTAGCGCTACTTATCTGGCATCAATACCTTCATCGTAGGATAAGGTATGGTGATGCTATTTTGATTGAATTGTTTGTAGATCTCGGTATTAACCGTATCTACAATCCTTCCGCGAGTCTCTGGTTTAAATATCCAAAATAACAATTCAAGTCTAATGCCAGAATCGGCAAACTCTCTAAATCGAACACGGGGATAGGGATTATCTAATACATCTTTGTTGTTAGTTGCAATTGATTGGAGAATCTCTTTGACCTGATCCACATCAGATCCATAGGCAACCTGCAAACTAATACGCACCCGTTCAATATCTTCCACACCTGATCCACCGCTTTCATTAATAATTTTTGCAGCAGCAATGACAGAATTAGGGATTGTGATCTCAATATCATCTCTGGTCATAAATCGAGTCGAGCGAAGCCCCATATTTTTTACATAACCTCTTTCACCGGTTTCAAGCATGATATAATCACCCTCTTTAAATGGCGAATCTGCCATTAGAAATACACCCGCAAAAAAGTTAGCAACCGTATCTTTGGCTGCTAAACCCAATACTACACCAAGTACACCTGCAGAAGCAAGAATACCATTGATATTTATATTCCAACTGAGAAAGATAAAATAAGCACCAAAAAGACCAATTGCGATTTTACCAAGATTATTAAAAAGAGGTAGTGTGCGGCTTTGAAGAAGCTTATTACCCGTTCTTCTNGTTGTCCAGTCCATTGAAAGCGTAAAAACTTTTACTAGCAAAGATAGCCAAATTAGAATTGTTGCGGTTTTAAATAACCCTAAAATAGCAAAGTTGATATACTCGGGAAGTCCAAGTAGGTTAACACCAGTTGAAAATCCAAAAAATAGAATTGAATAAAAAATAGGTTTGTGCAGAAAATTGACAATGTTATCATCGAGAGTAGTTTTAGTTTTAGATGACCAGCGCTTAAAAATTCCAACAAAGATCCAATCGGTTAATTTAGCCATAATGATTGAAGCCACAATGATCAACGCTGAACGTATGAATGGATTTTGTAAAAGCTCAGCGTAATTGTCTTTTAGCCAGTCCATATATAACCAAATTTATATAAACTTTTTAAAAGTATCTAACATTCGAGGAAAATTTTCTTAAATTGATAAAATGAAAAAAATTATATAATTATATAGAATAAGGAAAACGTCAAAATGATATATACACCATTCAGAACCTTTATACTTTTTCTAAGCGCAGGTTTGATTTCATGTACAATTAAGGATAGCTCTGTTATGCAATTAGGTAAAATTGCAAAAAAGCACCAGAAGAATAGTGATATGATTATTGATAGAGCAATGTCAGACTCTCAAGGATACAATCGATTAGGAGAGATGCTAGATACATTTGGCCCCAGGCTTTCNGGTTCTACNAATTTAGAAAAAACTTTAGATTGGATCACAGATGAAATGAATAAAGATGGATTGGATAATGTCCATGGAGAAGAAGTAATGGTGCCTAAATGGGTACGAGGAAAAGAATCGGCTACTATGACTGCACCATGGAGGAAAGATTTAGCCATACTAGGATTGGGCGGTAGCGTTGGAACGGGCCCTAAGGGAGTAAGCGGAGAGGTGCTTGTTGTAAATAGNTTTGAAGATTTAAAAGCTAAAGCAAATCAAGCTAAAGGCAAAATTATTCTATACAANGTACCCTTTACAACGTATGGCAAAACAGTTCAATATAGATATAGAGGCGCATCTGAGGCTGCTAANGTTGGCGGTATTGCAAGCCTTGTACGTTCAGTGGGACCCTATTCAATGAATACACCTCACACCGGAACAAGCGCTTATGAGGATGGTGTAAAAAAGATTCCACATGCTGCGGTTACCTTGGAAGATGCTGCTATGATAGGTCGTATGGCAAAACGTGGCTTGAAAGTTAAAGTATCACTTTACATGGAAGCGCAAACTTATGAAGATGTTTTATCGCACAATGTAATGGGTGAAATCAAAGGCTCTGAGTATCCNGATGAAGTTATTGTTTTAGGGGGACACATTGATTCTTGGGATGCCGGTCAGGGTGCGCATGATGATGGTGGTGGATGCGTTGCTGCTTGGCAAGCCGTAAAATTAATTAAAGATCTTGGCTTAAAACCAAAACGAACAATACGGGCTGTAATGTGGACCAATGAGGAGAATGGATTACGTGGTGGAGAAGCGTACCGTGATGCTCATTTTGACAACTTAGATAATCATATTCTTGCCATGGAATCTGATGCAGGTGTATTCAAACCATCCGGTTTTGGTTTTTCTGGTCCAGATGAGTCTTTAAAAATACTTCAAGACATTGGAACGTTACTTTATCGTATAGATTCAGGTAAAATAACTAAAGGTGGCGGTGGAGCTGATATAGGGCCGATTATGAGAGAAGGCGTTCCCGGGATGGGGCTTAAAGTAGATGGTTCCAGATATTTTTGGTATCATCATACCGCTGCTGATACGTTTGACAAGGTAGATCAAGATGAATTCAATCGTTGTATAGCCACGATGGCGGTGATGGCTTATGTGGTGGCTGATATGGATGAGAGACTTCCCAGATAATTNATTTATCATTTGTTAACGCTGATTTAATATTTATAAATTGACTGTCCCTAGCGGAAATTTTATGAAGCAACACATCCCTATATTATTATTATGCACTTTTGTCTTTTCTCAGGATAAATATCAAAATGCCGATATGTTCTCATCGCCAAAAACCCCAATACACAATCATGATGTATGCGCTTCTCCAGTATTCACCGATGAATATATTGTTGCCATGAGAGAAAAAATGCGAACACAATACCCTGATGAATATCAGCGCATGTTAATGCCTCGAACCTTAAATAAAACCTACAGCGTTGGAATGACCGAGAAATTCTGGGTAAATGTTGATGATGGCAATGGGGGTTCCAAGCAAGAGGAAATAACAGCCCAGCTGCTTGCCAAAGGTAATAACAATGCGATCTGGGCAGATGTGAATCAGATCAGTGAAAACAATAATATTGATAATGATACAGCTATTGAATATTTAGAATTTTTAGAACAAAAAACCCCTGCAGCGTCGCGAGACTCTACCAAAGGTTCATGGGAGTTAATGACCACCTATTTTGGAAATGAGCCAAATTATGATGGGGATGGTATAACCGACTATTTATTTGCCGATCTATTTTCTGGTGCTGCTGGATATTTTTCTCCTGGCGATCAATCCAACCAATCCGGAAGCAATAAAAGGGATATCCTTTATATCGATTGTAATGTATCAAAAACTTATGCTATGAGCACTATTTCCCATGAACATCAGCATTTAATTCATTATAACTACAGAGGTAAAGGAACAACGTTCAATGAAGGCATGAGTGAGATGGCTATTGTTATTGCTGGCCTAGGAACAGTTGGTTTTAACCCCAATGCCTATTTAAGCAATGTAGGAAATATTGGTTGGGCTTGGGAAGGCACAAGCGCTAACTATGCAATGGGTGGATTGTTTGTATTGTATTTTGCAGAGCAGCTTGGCGATGCTTCTCTATTAAAATTTCAAGAAATCGATGCATCAGGTTGGACTGCATTTCAACGCCTATTGAATATCTACGAAACTGGTTTGAGTTATAAATCTTGGATTCAGAATTGGCATATTGCAAATTACTTAAATGATAAAAGTACTCATCCAGCTTATGGCTATGATTGGCCTTATGCTGGTAAAGCCAACGCTTCTAAATGGCACTCCACAGGCCAGGTTCAATCTGACCCTTTATCAGTAAGAAATTATGATACCAATTATATTTTTTATTCCAGCTCTGCGTATAGCTTACCCATAACATTTACCGCAACCGGTGTAGTCCCTAACTATATATCTCTGGAGTTTACCGATGATACAATGACAGTCAAGACACTTGAGGATAATAAAAAGCACCTGGTTAAAGATGATAAATTAAAAGTAAATAAAGCTGTATTTGTTGTCAGCAACATAAACGGGTCTGATGCAACCTATAGCTATAAATCAGAGGGCTCTAATGCTGGTGGTTGGTTTGCCTCTACAGAAATTAAGTATGACGATGGGGAGGTGGATGCCTTTACTGGATCTGGTAGTAGTTTTGGATACCTTGGCTGGGGAAGAAATCAAGCCGGTCAGGGCTGGGGGATGGACTTTGATCCGCTTGTGAAAGAAAACCAATTAGTTAGCACGAGTATTAACCTTGGATTCGCGCAAGATTTTTCTTCTGGAACTGATATCCCTGCTTCGGTTGACAAAGATTTTGACCTTCATATTTGGAGATTAATTGATGATAACGGTGGAGTAGAAAATATTTTGCCCCCCATTAAATTTGATGGTAAGGCGGCAGGTATAACCGGTACTGGATTTGTGAATATTGATTTAAGCGAATACAGGGAACAATTAACCAATCTTGGAAAAATTGTAATTGGTGTAGTCGATGATGATACTGTAGGTACTTATTTTGGTTTAAGCAGTGATGAGCCTGTTAATCACACCTATGCCTTCAACTATAACGGTAGTGGAGGCCTTGCACCCATGAGCGATTTTAATATTGGTGGCGCTGGATTAGATGGTTGGAATTTTATGTTTCGAACCACTTGGCTGGTAAAAAATACGGTTGCTCCAAATCTTCACGCTGGCTTCATGCAGCATAGCGTTTTTAATGATGTTCTAAAAGTTTATATAGTTGGAAATTCAGTTTTTGATAGCGAAACACTTAATATTTATCTGGACAATGACGGAGAGATTCAATCCGCAAATGTTGCGCCGATGGTTTCAAGCGACTCAATTCTGGTTGCGGACTATAAATTAACAAAACCTGGCAATCTTGATATTCGTGTAACTGGCAATTATCTTTACAGTACGATTCTTTTTGATAGTACTTTTAAGTATAATATTAGTTATGCTGATCAAACCAAGCCCGTAGCGATTTCGTCACGCGATGGTGTTTACTCAATTAATTTATCTGAAAAAAGTTTTGATGAAGAGACCTATGTCATTATTGGAAAAAATGGTTATATCTCTGCATCAAGTATTGATCATGATGAAATTCTATCAGATGTTTATTCGGTTGGACCTCTTCAAAAAGAGCTAAATACACCCGCTCAGATATCCTTTGATCTAAACAATATTAATCCCGCTGATGTTTCTATTGGTTATTGGGATGGCGAATTATGGAGAGAATTATATTCATTTATATCCAGTGACCAATCTGCTCTATATGCAAACACAAAATTCTTAGGGCATTTTGCTTTAATTCCAAAAGGGTCCGGAATGCCGCTATCAACTGATGAGGAGCTTTTGATTCCAACAGAATACGCATTGGAGCAGAACTACCCGAATCCATTCAATCCAGAGACACGCATTCATTACGATATTGCTTCAGGGGGAAATGTTTCCGTAATTATTTACGATATTTTGGGGCGCAAAATTGTGGAGCTTGTCAATCAATATCAATCACCTGGGCGATATGATATTTTGTGGAATGGAAATGATGCGCTGGGTAATCCAGTTGGAAGTGGTGTATATCTCTATCAATTAAAGTCTGGTCATTTTTCTAAAACAAAGAAAATGGTAATATCAAGATAATGCGCTACTTTTTTCATCTTAGTATTGTATTTGCATTGCTATTTTCAGCATGCGAAGACAAAGCAGAGACTAAATATATAATAGAATTTATCCCTGCTTCAGAGTATGATTTTGGAAAAGTTGAAATAAACCAAAGTGTATCTAAAAAAATTCGGGTCAAAAATTCTGAGCAGTCTTCAGGATTTTTTACAGGTACGGTAGAAATTGTTGATTCTCCTGCCTTTAGAACTGATTTTCGCGGGGTACTTACATTGCAAAAAAATGAATCAGTTGAAATGTATTTAACCTTTCGCCCTACAGCTGCTGAAGATTATTCATCAAAACTCGTAATACAAAACGATCAGAGTCTTAATGAGTTTTATTTATCAGGCATTGGAGCTTCACCTGTTTCATTTTCTATTTCACCAACTTCTCTTGATTTTGGATTGGTTACCGGTGGCGAATCCAAAGAGCTTGATCTTGTATTTAATAATAATGCTTCGTCAGGGTTTGATCTAGAATTATCTTTGGACTTACCTGTAGGTGACTTTACCATTGGAGGTTTAACTAATTTTACTTTATCTCCAAATGTTAGTAAAACAATAACAGTTCTCTATACACCAACCCTTAATACTTCATCAAAAACATTACAGGTCAATCACAATAGTTCAGCTCAGCCTAGCCCTGCAAAAATACAGATTACCGGAATAAAAGATATCTCTAGCGAGCTAATTACTTCAAACTCTGAAGCGTGGGATCTGTTCAAGAATAAAAATTATGCGGAAAGTAGACAAAAATTTCAAGATGCAATCAACAAATCTGCGGTAAATGCTGTTTATGATTCAATTAGTGAAGAATCAACCCATGGTAGAGGTTGGGCGCGTTTATTTGCACAAGATGGTAATGATTATGCGCAAGCAGCCTATAATGATTTTCTCAATTGCTACACTACTGGTCTATTATCATCTAATTCTGATAATGATGCCTTAGCTGGAATATCTATAAGCGGCGTGCTAATTGTTTCGCAAGCCGCTGGTCATTACACTAATATTGTAACCGCAGCAACGACGCTCTTAGATAATGTTTCAAATTATAAATTTAGCTATAATTCTAAAGTAGATTATAAAGACGTTCGCTATGCACTTATTCAGGCCTACTTTAATCTTTCATACTTTGCAGAAGCTGCAAAAGAACTAGATATTCTAGTTCCAGTAAATGCCCCTCATTCATCTAGCCCTGAAGAGCTATTGGCTGCTATTCAAGCTTTAGCGGGTCAGCTTTAATCAAAAACTGATTTACGTTTAGCGCGTTTGCGTTCATCTTTTCTTTTATTACGATCCTGCCACCATTTCCAAACTTTAGTTTCATAAATGGGATCTATGAATGGTTGCGCTTGATTAAAAACCCATTCTCTCGCAGAAAAGACAAACATATTTTTAGGGAATGGAGAAAGCTCATCTTTTGGTGTAAAATAATTAGATCTTCGATCCATATACCAATCATATCCAACCCAGCCTAATGTAAAAAATGAAAAGGATGTTATCATTGAATAATAGCTATTTGTTTTATTTTCAGGTTTACTAAAATTTGGTAAATAAGATAGAGGCGGTTTGAATGATTTTTTTCTCAAGATTTGAAATCCCATTGTTGCTCCATGGAAAACGATACCTGTATAAAAACCTCTTTCAATAGAACGCTCAACATAAGAAGGGCCAGTATGGACTTTATATATATCATAGACTGAATGAAAACGAGGCAACCCAGTAGTATCGTCATAATGAAAAGTTGCTACATCTGGCGATTTAAAGGAAGGTTCAAAGAAAATATTGTCAAAGTTTAAAGTGTCGCCAGAGTGAAAAATAATATAACCATCTCTTTTTTGAACTTCATTGATTCGATCTCTGAAAGAGCGGCTCTGATGAATAAAATACCCATAATCGTTATATATAGCGTACGTATCATCTAAAGGTATAGAGTCTCTAGTTAATTCACCAGATAGGGTATAAAAAACACTATCACGAAGCATCGAATCAATTAATACTGTGCGCGCGCTACCATCTAGTTCAATGACAATGTGACGGACGTTGATTGAATCTGGCTCAACAGGGTCTGTTATAAGACGTTCGTAATAAATACGGGTAGAGTCGGTATAGTCATCAATTTCATATTTTGGAAATTCAACTTCATTTTTAACAACACCAAGGTCGAGATTTTTATTTTTGAGATGAATACGTTTTTTAATTCCTACCTTCGTTCCAAGGTCTACCGAAATAATATATTCGCCTGGTAGAATATTTTCAAATTTGAAGCTACCTCCAAAAAATCTTCCAAATAATTTGGTGGTTGTGCGTGTGGTTTGTAATGTTTTTTCAAGTGTGTCTAATAACATTACCTCTGCGTCTGGAACCATTACGCCATTACCGTACGCAGCCTTTCCGTTAATAGTAAATCTTTCTTCAATAATATTTACCGCTGGAGGAGCTTTTATTTTTAATGAATCATTCATTACAACAGATTCCGAATCGGATCCATTTATTTGTTCTAGATTTTCTTGAGCAATTATAAATGAAAAGATCATTATTAGATATACAATAAGACTTTTCAATAGAAAAATAGAGCTATATATTTGCTTTTTTGAAATCATGGCAATCGTGAAAAAATATCGTAATTTTAAATAATAATTTTATGAATGATTTTAAATCTAAATTTATTTTATCAGCTTTTCTTTTTCTTGCAGTTGCGTTTTCGCAACCCAAGTTTAATTTTATTCTTGGTACAGGTTACTACAATCCAAAAATAGAAACAAGTGATCCTATACCAAAGATTGGATTTGTTGGTAAAAATTTACTGCTAAACTGGGGCATGCGTTATCAAATTTATCCAAATGTTAGAATCGGTTATGCCCAGTCACATTCTTTGCACTTTGGAACGATAGGAGGTTCTAGGTATCGCCGTAATATATCCTATCGCGCATTTAGCTTTGAGACCTTTTATTATCTTAAGGAAAAAATGGAGCTCAATTTTACACTTTCACCAATGCTAAATAAAGGCTCTATTACTATTACTGCGGAAGCGCCAACGGATGATTGGGATTCACTTTTATCGACTTATGGTAATTCCAGCGTTAATTTAAAAACTGGAAGCAGTATGACAAAAAGCTGGCTTGGTTTTTCAAGCCATGTTGGTTTTCGATATTATTTTTCTAGGCTTTTATCGGTTGAAGGGAAGCTGGGGTATTTTATGTCGAGCTATTCTGAAAAAAATTGGAAGCTTGAAGGTGAAAAGGTAACCGGCCCACTAATGGAAATTGGTCGATTGCCTGTTCTTCAAGTGAATTTAGTCGTTGGTATTTAAGCTAATGCAAGCCTTATTTAATATATTTAAAATTTTCATATTGATTTGTGGAAGTATTCTTTTAACAAAATTGAATGCTCAGGTTAATATCGATTCTAAAGAATACGTTGAATGGGTTGGATCCTGTGAAACCGAAGTAGTTGAAAAAGCACAGCTTGATGGATTAGCATCTTTGACATCCATAGAGAGGATTCAGTACTATATTGATACTCGAAGGTGTAAGTATAAACAGCAGTCTAAGTTAGTTCACAATGAAGTAGATGAAAAGCAATTGAAAGAAGATGCCAAAAATGCTAATAAATTTAAAGGTAAATCATCCAGCATTACGTATTGCGTTGGATCATTAATTTTATATTTAACTTTAACTAATGGTCAGAAGAAATGAATTTTAAGCTCCATCGATATATAATTTTTTTATTTATTCTGATATCAGGCATAATTCATGCACAGCCAAAAGAGCCAAGCTCAAACTATAAATATGTTTTAAGGATACAGCGTGACATTGAAGCTGAGGTTGGGTTTTATTTAGATGAACCAAAAACAGGCGACCTTAAAAAGGTGCACCATGAAAGTACGAATTACCTGCTATTATCAGAAGTATATCCAAATCACAAAGCCTTATCTAGAAGATCTGAAAAAATCAAAAAAGCAGTATCTGAATTACAACAAAAAAAATATAACCCCAATATTCAAAAAGATAAAAAGAGCAATATTAGGTACCACTTTTTTTATATTGATGAATTTTCTAATGACTGAAGGAAGTCATCTCCAAGTTCTTTAAGGATGATTTCTGCCACCGCTTTAGCTATTTGATCGTCTTTTAAACCTTGTTCTTTCAATTCATCCCAAGATTTAACTAGCGTTTTTAAGTCTTCCTTATTTGAGAAGATTTCATCTAGGACGGGCGCTGGAACCTCAAAATCTCTCAATCGCTGATATATGTTTAAATTTGATGATTGCATCCTTTAACTTACAGACATTCAATTAGACGCAAAAGGAGTAGTTATATGGATAAACACATTAAAATAATATATGGACTTCTAATTGTTGGATTTCTTTCAATTTCAGCTCAGCTATGGCTGCAAAACAAAACCCTAAATGAGCTTAATACAAAAATGGAATCCGTTAGAGAGTTGTTATTTAGATTTGCTTGATTGACTTATTAATAAATAAAGCTAATTTCATGTTCGTTTTTTAACATTATTTTATATCATGGCGTCGTACCCAAGTGGTCTAAGGGATCGGTTTGCAAAACCGCCATTCGCCGGTTCGAATCCGGCCGACGCCTCACTAAGTTGTGCCCGGGTGATGGAATTGGTAGACATGACGGACTTAAAATCCGTTGGCTGAATAAGCCGTGGCGGTTCGAGTCCGCCCTCGGGCACCACCTTTTCGATCCTA
>PASZ01000029.1 GCA_002712245.1 Fidelibacterota bacterium
TGTTGCAATTAAGCGAATTTCTGCATTTTGCGAATTGATTAATTGTTTTTCTAGATCTTCCATATCGTTATTTTTATAGCGATAACGTTGAGCCTTACAGAGTCTAATTCCATCAATTATTGAAGCATGATTTAAACTATCTGAAATGATCGCATCATTTTGCCCAAGAAGTGTTTCAAAGAGTCCTCCATTTGCATCGAAGCAGGAACTATATAAAATAGTATCATCAGAATTAAAAAATTGAGATATAGTATCTTCAAGTTCTTTATGAATAGTTTGAGTGCCACAAATAAACCGAACTGAGGCCATCCCAAAACCATATTTATCTAGCGCTTGTTTTGCAGATGCAATTAAATCTGGATGATTAGCTAAACCCAAATAATTATTTGCACAGAAATTCAATACATTTAAACCCTGGTCCGTAACTATATCAACACTTTGGGGAGAAGAGATTGGCCTTTCAACTTTATAGAGACCTTCATCTTTTATTTCGGAAATAATTTTTTTAAAAGAATTCACCACTCCAAGATAACCTTTCCACAATTTCCTGATTTTAATACTTTAAATGCATCCTGATAATCGTCAACCTTAAAACGATGGGTTAAAACTTCAGAAATTGATAGGCCGCTTCTAATCATTTGTGTCATTTTATACCATGTATCATACATTTTTCTGCCATAAATCCCTTTAATGTTTAGCCCTTTGAAAATGACATCATTCCAATTGATTTTTGTTGATTCTGGTAACAATCCTAAAAGTGCAATATTTCCTCCATTATACATGTGATTTATCATTTGGTTAAATGCTTCGGGTTTGCCTGACATCTCAAGTCCGATATCAAAACCATGATTAATATTCAATTCTTTAAATATATCTTTAATATTTTCTATTTTTGGATTTATCGCTTTTGTGGCGCCAAGTTTTAATGCTAGGTCCAAGCGGTAATCATTTATATCTGTAATCACAATATTTCTTGAACCGGAGAACTTACAAATTGCTGCAGCCATTATGCCTATGGGTCCTGCTCCAGAAATTAATACATCTTCCCCCGTTAAATCATATGTAAGCGCAGTATGTACGGCATTGCCGAATGGATCGAAAAAAGCTGCAATTTCAGATGGAATATCTTTATGAATAGACCATACATTTGATTCTGGAATCACTAAATATTCAGCAAATGCTCCGCTTCGATGAATGCCAACGCCCCTAGTCTTGTGGCAAAGGTGGCGTTTTCCAGCTCTGCAATTCCTACAATATCCACAAGTCAAATGCCCTTCTCCCGATACACGTTCTCCAACTTCATAATGAGTTACGCCATTTCCAATTTCTTCAATAATTCCGCAGAATTCATGACCGACTATTAGCGGTAGGTCCAGGTTTTTCTGTGCCCATTCATCCCAATCATATATATGGATATCAGTTCCACAAATTGCAGTATGTGTTATTTTTATTTTTACATCATTGGTACCACATATTGGATTATCGACATCTTCCATCCAAATACCCATCTTAGGTGAATGCTTTACAAGTGCTTTCATAAGGTTTTTATATTCATTGATTGTTCCAAAAAATTTAATGGGTTATACTTACCATACACAATGGAATAAACTTAGGAGGTTAATATTNGTTTATGCGTATTCAGACACAATTTCTTATCATAAATGTCATTGGNGGAATTGCTGTTCTTGGNGGNTATGTTATTGCNTTGATNAATCACCCAAAAACTCGTGGTGAACTTTGGGGCGGTGTTCCAGAAAATTTACGATTTTGGATTACTTTGTTTATGTTCATTTCTGCCTTTGGTTATTGTNT
The DNA here is from genome assembly GCA_002712245.1 of Fidelibacterota bacterium. Classification (GTDB taxonomy): domain Bacteria; phylum Fidelibacterota; class Marinisomatia; order Marinisomatales; family TCS55; genus TMED108. The sequence continues at coordinate 1,813 of PASZ01000029.1, forward strand.
TGCAATGTATTATTTAATCTTTCAAGATGGATTGGATTTAGATTTCTTTAGGGGAAAATTAAATATTAATTTTATGAAAGNTCTNCTAATAATTTTTCTNATTACTGCTGCGTGNTGGATNCATACAACCTTTGCTTATTTAGANCATGGAAATCAAATTTTATGGANTTTTGTNCAATTGGAATTATGGCTGACAGGAATTACAGTTTTTCTAATGATGATTGGTCTTGCTACCGCTAATGGTGTAAATAATAGTTTTCTTCATAATGCNTCTGTANTTGGCCTTNGTATTATTTCATTCCACTGCTTAGCANTAGATGCNATGTTATGGATTAGTAGATTTCCGATCAANCATTGAATATTTAAAAATCTTTTGNCAGAATTAANAAAATCACTCGGCATAACTGATGGTATTTCATTATTAATAGGNATTACTATTGGTTCTGCTATTTTTGCCACTCCGCAAATCATAGCATCATATACTAATTCTTTTTTTANTGTTATCCTNCTTTGGNCNNTNGTTACNGTTTTTGTCTTCATTGGCTCTTTAATTTATGCTGAACTAGGTTCGCGCTTTCCTAANACAGGCGGTGAATATGTCTATATAAATAAGGCTTTTGGTCCGTTTTGGGCATTTATTTTTGGATGGTCCCAATTATTAATTATCAGAACAAGCCCAGCTGCTGGAATAAGCTTAATTACAGCAAATTATATTGGGTATTTCATTGCATTAAATCAATTCCAAAAAAATATTGTAGCAGCAGGTGTTATTGTTTGTTTTGGAATAATCAATTATTTAGGCGTCGATAAGGCTAGCATATATAATAAATTTTCATCTTTTATCAAAACTACAGGTATCATCATCTTTACCTTTGCTGGCTTAATTGTATTTGGGGGAGATTATTCAAATTTATCTGGTTCTTATAGCGTCACTCAGAATCTAGGCCCAATTGGAAACACGGTTGCAGCGGTTATTTTGGTTTTATTTTCTTATTTAGGGTGGGATAGAGTTGGCTATGTTGCTGGTGAAATGAAAAACCCAAAAGAAATTATTCCACGTACGATGTTTTATGGAATTAGTATAATCGCAATTATATACCTAGGTGCAAATCTTATGTATCATACTGTTATGGGTTTAGAAGGAGTTAGAAATAGCAATATTGTTGCCTCAGATACCGCATCAATCCTATTTGGAAATTTTGGAGCAGCAACTATTTCAATGATTGTAATTATTTCAGCAACTGGAAGTATAAATGGTACAATGATGTCGGCAAGCAGGCTGTATTATGCTATGTCAAAGGATAAATTATTATTTAATTGGTTTAATTGTATTCACCCATCTCATCAGACACCATCTCATGCAATAATTGCTCATTGCATATGGGGTATAATGTTGCTAGTAATTAGGCAAAATTTTGAAACTATAGTCTCAGGAATGGTATTTACAATTCTGATTTTTTATATAATAACTACGTTAGCTTTTTTTAAGTTTAGAAAATTAGACATGGGTCAAAAGGGTTATCGGATACCATTATATCCTTTATTGCCATTAATATATTTAATTGGATTGATAACATTGGTCTTGTTAAGGTTGTTTTATCAATTCAATTTATCAATTCAGGATTTAAGTTTTGTATTGTCAGGCATACCAATTTATTTTCTTTTTTTTAAGCAGAAAGTTAATCGCTAACTTTAGCTCCATTATTTAAGCAATTAACTAGAATATAAATGAGTAAAATCGTCTCACTAACAAATCAAAAAGGTGGAGTTGGAAAAACAACAACCTCTGTTAACCTTGCTGTAAGCTTTGCAGTTTCTGAGGTTAAAACTTTACTGATTGATTTAGATCCTCAATCGAATGCAACAACAGGGCTTGAGGCATTAATTGAAAATCCTCAAGGGACGATTTATGATTCAATTGTAGGAAAAGAAAAAATTTCAAATGTTATTAGTCATACCCGCCTTGATTGTTTAGATATTATTACCTCAACGAATGATCTTGTTGGAGCTGAAGTTGAATTGGTAAATCTAATGGCGCGGGAAAGACAGCTTGAAAAAGCATTAAAATCCGTACAAAAAAAATATGATTATATTTTAATAGATTGTCCACCATCTTTGGGTTTACTAACATTAAATGCCCTGACTTGTTCTAATTCAATAATAATTCCTATTCAGTGTGAATATTATGCATTAGAGGGTTTAGGACAATTACTCAACACATTTCGATTGGTTCAAAAAAACCTAAATTCAAAGCTTGAAATTGAAGGTGTTTTATTAACAATGTTTGATTCTAGATTGAACCTGTCTAGCCAGGTAGCAGATGAAGTAAGAAGTTTTTTTAAAGATAAAATATTTGAAACAGTTATTCATCGTAATGTTCGCCTAAGCGAGGCGCCAAGCTTTGGTAAGCCAGCGCTTCTCTATGATGCTAATTCAACAGGTGCCCAAAATTATTTATCCTTAGTAGAGGAGATATTACATAATGGCAACTAAAAGACTTGGCAAAGGACTTGAGGCGCTTATCCGCTCTGATAAATCTTATGATGAAGAAAAAATAAAACATGCTGGAGTAACAAAAATTTTGCTATCAAAAATTAAAACTAATCCTTATCAGCCTAGAAAAGATTTTGATAAAAAATCTCTTGAAGATTTAGCTTTGTCAATCAAGCAAAAAGGGGTAATCAGTCCAATTACAGTGCGTGAAGAAAATAACAATTATATTTTAATTGCTGGTGAACGAAGATACAGAGCATCCAAATCAATAAAGCTTAAAGAGATTCCAGCATATATTATTGATGTAAAAAATGATTCCGATATGATGCAAATAGCTCTTATTGAAAATATTCAAAGAGAAGATTTAAATCCTATGGAAGAGTCTGAGGCGTATGCATTATTACAAAATCAATTTAAACTTTCACAAAATGAGATCGCTAGGTCTGTTGGTAAAAATCGATCAACTATTGCCAATTCTCTAAGATTACTTCAATTACCTTTAGAAATAAGAAAAAGTCTTAAAAAAAATAAAATAACAGCTGGTCATGCCCGTGCAATTCTTTCTATGGCAACTAAATCAGGCATGTTTAAACTTTGGAAAATGATTATCGATGATAGTTTATCTGTAAGGGCCGCAGAAAAAATTGCAAAAGGCCCTACCAAGATTAAATCTAATCGTACTAAAAAATTTAAATTAAAAAGTAAATCCATACGCTCTATTGAAGATGAGTTAATATCGATCTTAGGGACAAAAGTTCTTCTAAATGTAAAAGGAAATAAATCTGGCTCAATTATGATTGAATATTTTAACAATGATGATTTTGAGCGGATTATAGAATTATTACGAAACATAGAAAATTAATATGAAACCAAGTAGATATACTTTTTTAATTGTGCCTGATAATGATGGAGATAGTAGAAGATTTTCAATTTCAAGAAACGGCACACTTTTCATTACGATTTTTTTATCTACAATGGCTGTGGGAATAGTTTTTTCTTATATTTATCTTATACCCATGGCTTCTGATTATAAGCGAATGGATTTTAGATATAATGAAGTAATAGGAGAAAGAATTGAAGTTTTAGAATTATATAGAGATCTTGAGAGAATGAAGCAGATGGAGATAGTTGTACAAAAAGCGTTAGGTATGGATTTAGGAGAAAGTGACTCAACTGATTCAGGACTGTCTAAAATGATGGATGATTACCCAATTAAATTAACTTATCTTGATAATGTACCATCTTTATTGCCAGCTGCAGGTGTTTTAACTCAAGATATGATTGTTTCCAATGAGCAGGATATCCGGGAGCATTATGGAGTTGATATTGCTGTTCCTCAAGGTGAGCCAGTGATGGCATCAGCTTCTGGTCAAGTTATCTTTTCCGGATGGACAACTGAACTTGGAAATTTGGTAATTATATATCATGGTAATGAATTTTTTACCTATTACGGACATAATGAGTTAATTTTAGTTAAACCTTATGAGAAAGTTAAGCGCGGTGATGTAATTTCAACTTCAGGAAATTCAGGAATAAGCTCAGGACCTCATCTCCATTTTGAAATTTGGAAAGATGGGGAACCTATAGATCCTTTATTGTATTTTCCGGAGCTAAATAAATCAAATATTAGTGTGAAATAAATTATGGCTAAAAACGATTATAAAGATGTACATACAATGATTGGTACTGATGCTGTTATACAAGGCAATATTACCTGTCAAGGCGGTGTTGCTGTTTATGGAAAAGTCTTTGGCGATGTAATCTCAGAGGGTCCAGTTCGAATTGCTCGCGGAGGAGAAGTACATGGGAATGTTCAAGCAAATGATTCTCAAATAGGTGGTATGGTTGATGGAAATGTTCGAGTAGAAAATAGAGCAGTTCTAGGATCTGAGTGCAATCTTAAAGGAGACCTTATTTATAGAACCCTGGTAATTGAGGAAGGTGCACAATTTCAGGGGCACTGCGTAATGGTTGAGAATGAGAAACCGCTAAATAAAGATAGTTAATAGATAAACTATTTTTATTGTATGTCAAAAAAAAATGATGATTTTATTCAAAGAACACTGAATGAATTTCAACGTTTCTTAAGATTATCAGGACCAGCAGCGAGCGCTTCCTATACTCTTTTAGGAGCTATTATATTTATATCCCTGATTGGTTATTTTATAGATAAAAATTTTAATACCTATCCAACTTTTTTTATTATTGGGCTTTTGTTTGGGTTGATTGTTGGCCTTTACGAATTATACAAATTCATAATTAAAAAATGAAACAGTTACCAAATTTTATTTTATTAGCAGCATTAATTTTAATCATTGGATTTACTATTTACCCTGATAATAAAATTGAAATTACTGTAGGAGCTTTGACGCCTTTCACCATTGCCTTAATTGAAACTTTTTTACTTTTTAAGACTAGTCAAATCAATGCGTTGTCTACTACTAGGATTTTGATGATCGGCTTTGTTTTGAAAATGATATTTTTTGCACCATTTTTATTAGCACTTATTCACTTTTATGCTTTCAACACTCACTCATTTGTGTTTAGTTTTTTAGGCTCATTTATAGCGTTTCATACGTTGGAAGCAATGTTTATAAATTCACTTTTTAACCAAAAACAAAAAAAGCATAAATGATTTTAGGCGGTGAAAAGTCAACAGNTCAAAGCGTAACCCAGCAAGTAGCTGATTATATAATTAGTCACGTTTCAAATTCTGATCAAGATCACCCCATTTTACATTTACCTAGTATTTTTGGGATAGATATGTCAGTAACAAAACATGTAATGATGTTATGGATTGTAGCAATAGTGGTCTCTTTATCTATTATAGTTCCAATTCGAAGATTTTTACGACAAAAAACGTATAACCCTTCTACAGTTTCAAGCGCTATTGAGGCCATTGTACAATTTATTAGAGATTCCATCGTTGCTCCAAATGTTGGACCAAAATGGGTTAATACTTGGACCCCACTAATTCTTACTTTTTTCTTCTTCATTCTTTTTGCAAATGGTATAGGGATGATTCCAATTTTTGATTTTTTGGGTATAACAAATAAATTTGTACACTCTAATTTTATTGATAGCCTAACCCATGGTGGAGCAACAGCTACTGGTAATTTCCATGTTACTGCTGCTCTTGCATCCATTACGTTTTTTGCAATAATTATTGCTGGAACAAGAGCACATGGTTTTATTAATCACTGGAAAAATCTTGTGCCGCACGGACTAGCTTGGCCAGTATATATTATTTTAATACCCATTGAGCTAATGGGTATGATCGTTAAGCCTTTTGCCTTAACGATGCGATTAGCTGCAAATATGACGGGTGGACACATTGCTATTTTAGCACTGTTATCACTCATGGCTATTTTTGCTGATAAATTTCAATCAACTGTAGCTGGAATTGGCGCTGCCTTAATATCGGTACCAATGGCTACAGCAATTTCTGGACTTGAAATAATCGTTGTTCTAGTGCAAGCATATGTTTTCACATTGCTAACTGCAGTATTTATTGGAATGGCGATTAATGTTCATCATTAAATAAATAAGGAAACAATAATATGGAACCTACAACATTTCTCCCAATTGGACTTGGCCTGATTGTCATAGGCGCTGCTATGGGCATTGGAAAATTTGCATCTGCTGCTGCAGAAAGCATTGCACGTCAGCCTGAAGCCGCCGATAAGATTACCGCAGCTGTCAATTTACCCCTATTCTTACTTGAAGGTGTTGCTATCCTAGCAGAAGTATTCGCTTTCTTGATGCTTGTTCTTTAAGAGCATAGACAAAGCAAATTTATAGGGAAATGAAATGAATTTCTTAGTTATAGCTATCTTTGCAGGCGATAGTGGAGGGAAAAACCTACTGACTCAAGTAACGCCAGGACTATATATATGGACAATAATTACATTTTTATTGCTTTTTTATGTCCTTGCAAAGTTTGCTTGGAAGCCCCTGTTAAAAATGCTTGAGGAAAGAGAAAATTTGATTAAGAGCTCTCTAGATGATGCCGAAAAAGCTCGTCAAGAATTGGAAAAGATTAATTCGGAATCAGAAGTAATAATTTCTCAAGCTCGTTCTGATGCTCAATCAATTCTTTCTGATGGAAAAGCAGCTGCTGAAAAGATCAAAGATGATACAATCGCGAAAGCAAAAGATGAAGCAGATAAAATTAGAAAAGATGCACAGCATCAAATCCAAGTTGAAAAAGATAAAGCGATTACTGACATTAAAAAAGAGGTTGTCGATTTGTCAATTTCTGTAGCAGAAAAACTAATTAACAAAAANATCAGCGAACAAGATAANAGNNCNNTNATNGANGAATCNNTGAAAAAAATNAAAAAATATGAAGCTTGATCAAAAAGCNAAGCAGTANTCNGAAGCNNTGTTTAANGTAGNAGTTGAATCACAGTCAGAGNCTGAGGTTAAAGANTCGCTTATTAATGTTTGCAATGCNATAAGAAACTCTGCTGAATTCAGATCATTNTTGCTTTCAANNAGAGTATCNAANNCTGATAAAGCTAAGGNANCAAAGGAANTATTTGGAAATAGTTGNCATNAAATTGTTAGTGAATTTATTGCTGTTTGNAAAAGAGAGAATCTTGTAAAGATTATACCTTTANTNAGCAAACACTATAGTCTTATGNTCNCAGATAAAAAAAATATTGTAAATGTTACNGCTGANGTGACAATNGATTTATCTGAAGATAGNAAAGCAGAACTGAAAAAATTANTAGACCAGTCTTTGAAAAAAAATACAGAGATTTCTTTTAANGTAAATCCTGATCTTATTGGTGGAATTAGACTGAGAGTGGGCAATGAACTTGTGGATGCTTCAATAGGAAATCATTTAAGAAACATGCGTCAGAAAATGTTAGACGCTTAATATTTAGAAAGAAACTATGGAAATCAAAACTGATAATATTACAGCATTGCTTCAAGAACAGATTAAGAAGTTTGATTTATCTGTTGATGTATCTGAGGTTGGTGAAGTAATTGAAATAGGGGATGGCGTTGCCCGCGTTTCGGGTCTTGAAAAAGTTATGAGTTCAGAACTTGTAGAGCTCCCAAATGACGTTTACGGTATGGCTCTTAATTTGGAAGATGATAACGTTGGTGTGGTTTTATTTGGTGAATCTAGCCATGTTAAAGAAGGCGATCTTGCAAAACGAACAGGGAAAGTCGTTGAGGTGCCAGTTGGCAATGCAATGCTTGGGCGCGTTGTTAATCCATTAGGCCAACCCGTTGATGGTAAAGGAGCAATTGAAACTAAAGACTTCCTTCCTATTGAAAGAAAAGCATTAGGTGTTATGTCGCGTTCACCAGTTAATCANCCCTTACAAACAGGCATTAAAGCTGTTGATAGNATGATACCAATTGGNCGNGGTCAGAGAGANTTAATCATTGGGGATCGTCAAACNGGAAAAACTGCNGTAGCAGTTGATGCGATTATAAATCAAAAATATACCCACGAGACAGACTCACCAGTTTATTGTATNTATGTTGCGATTGGCCAAAAAGCATCNACNGTCGCATCTATTGTTGCTGAGCTAGAAGCAAACGGGGCAATGGAGTATACTACAGTAGTNTCNTCAAGCGCCTCCGATGAAGCACCTTTGCAGTATATTGCTCCCTATTCTGGATGTGCGATGGGGGAACATTTCAGAGACAANGGAAAACACGCTCTAATTATTTATGATGATTTATCAAAACAGGCAGTAGCCTACCGTCAGATGTCACTTATTCTTAGAAGGCCCCCTGGAAGAGAAGCATTTCCGGGTGATGTTTTTTATCTCCATAGCCGATTATTAGAAAGAGCATCAAAGCTTTCTGAAGATCTTGGAGGAGGCTCCTTAACTGCTTTACCAATTATTGAGACGCAAGAAGGGGATGTGTCNGCCTATATTCCAACAAANGTGATTTCGATTACTGATGGACAAATATATTTAGAGAAAAATTTATTTAACTCTGGTGTTCGACCCGCAATTGATGTTGGCATATCAGTATCTCGCGTAGGTGGTAATGCGCAAATTAAGGCAATGAAAGGTGTTGCTGGTACNCTNCGATTGGACCTTGCACAATATCGNGAACTTGAAGCGTTTGCAAAGTTTGGCTCTGATCTCGATAAAAATACACAAGCACAATTGACTCGAGGCGAGCGCATGGTAGAGATTCTAAAGCAAGGGCAATATGTTCCCATGTCAGTTGAAAAGCAAGTTGCAATAATATTTGCAGTTTCAAAGGGATATTTNGATTCTGTTCCCANTGATAAGGTAGCTGAATTTGAATCAAGTCTTTTNGATTATTTAGAAGCAAATAACGCTGATGATTTAAAAATGATTGTTAAAGAAGGTGTTATTTCAGACAAATTAGAAGCTANTCTTGAAAAAGCTATTTCAGAATTTGCAAATGGGTTTANCGTTTAAATAATGGCCAACCTTAAAGATATTCGCGACCGAATTAAATCGGTCAAAAGCATTCAGAAGGTCACCAAGGCAATGAAAATGGTTGCGGCTGCAAAAATGCGAAGAGCTCAAGAAAATATGGAAAAAGCTCGCCCCTACAATCATCGCTTAGTTGAAATTATTCAACATTTACTGCCNTCCGTAGAAAGAGANATGTTNCCATTATTAGAGGTGAGAGATGTAAAAAGAGTGGCTTACGTCGTNGTGACTTCNGANAGAGGGTTAGCGGGNTCATTTAACACTAGCATTTTAAGAAAANCACATAATGATATCGATGATTTTGGTAAAGAAAATGTAGATATTTTTTGTATTGGTAAAAAAGCCAATGATTATTTTAAATCTAGAAAATACAATATCGTTGGTTCATATTTTGATTTTTGGAATGAGCTAAATTTTAATCAATCTATGAAAATTGGCAGTACAATAATCAATCATTTCTTAGACCAATCAGTTGATGAAATTCGAGTTGTTTTTAATGAATTTATAAATGTTGCGACTCAGGCAGTTATTACGGAAAAGTTATTACCGATTGAATTAGATGAAGATGAATTAATCAACATTGATTATCTTTATGAACCATCTAAGAAGAAAATTGTCAAATCATTNATTCCACGCTACTTAAATGCGCAAGTATGGAAATACTTATTGGAATCGTACGCNAGCGAGCAAGCTGCAAGNATGATTGCTATGGAAAATGCGACTAGCAACTCTGAAGATATGATAAAAAATTTAACATTAGAATTTAACAAAGCACGCCAAGCTGCCATAACAACAGAAATGTTAGAGATTGTTAGTGGAGCTGAGGCGCTAAAAGAATAAANGGATTCTTAATATGTCAAATATGACTGGAAAAATTTCTCAAATAATGGGNGCNGTAGTTGACGTCGCATTCGAAGATGGTCATTTACCAAATATTATGAANGCACTAAGTGTTGATAGGGGNGATGAAGGTATTTTGGTNCTTGAGGTCGCTCAGCATTTAGGTGANAATATGGTNAGAACAGTNGCAATGGATTCAACNGATGGATTNACNAGAGGANTNGAGGTTNTTGATAGCGGCTCTCCAATCACTGTNCCNGTGGGCCAAGAAACNCTAGGAAGNCTNTTTGATGTTNTGGGCAATGTAATTGATGGAAAAGGTGANCTTAAAACTGATAAAANGAATCCAATTCATCGACCAGCTCCAAAACATGAAGANTTAACTACTTCAACTGANATTTTAGTTACCGGNATCAAGGTCGTTGANCTTATGGAGCCATATACNAAAGGAGGAAAAACTGGTTTGTTTGGNGGGGCTGGAGTAGGNAAGACAGTTTTAATTCAAGAATTGATTAGAAANATTGCAACGGAACATGGTGGTTATTCTGTTTTTGCNGGAGTTGGCGAGCGAACNNGNGAAGGNAATGATCTTTATAATGAAATGACNGAGTCTGGTGTGATTGATAAAACAACAATGGTNTTTGGTCAAATGAATGAACCNCCTGGNGCTCGTTTAAGGGTTGCTCTNAGNGGATTGGCTATGGCTGAGTTTTTTAGGGATGATGAAGGTAGAGATGTTTTATTGTTTGTAGATAATATTTTTAGATTTACACAAGCTGGGTCTGAGGTTTCTGCTCTTTTAGGAAGAATGCCTTCTGCGGTAGGCTATCAGCCAACCTTATCAACGGAAATGGGAGAACTTCAAGAGAGAATTACATCAACAAAAAAAGGATCTATTACTTCAGTGCAGGCTGTATATGTACCCGCAGATGATTTAACTGATCCAGCGCCTGCAACAGCCTTTGCTCATTTAGATGCAACATCAGTTCTGGAAAGAAAAATTGCTGAATTAGGAATCTATCCTGCAGTTGACCCATTAGCATCAACTTCAAGAATTTTAGATCCTAGGATAATTGGTGATCGTCACTATGATGTAGCAAGGAATGTTGAGGGTGTCCTACAAAAATATAAAGATCTTCAAGACATTATTGCAATCTTAGGAATGGATGAATTATCTGATGAAGATAAATTAACAGTTTCTCGAGCAAGAAAAATTCAGAAATTTTTCTCTCAACCATTTTTTGTGGCAGAACAATTTACCGGAACTCCTGGTAGATATGTTGAACTTGAAGATACTGTTTCAGGTTTCGAAGCAATTTTAAATGGCGAAGCTGATGACATTCCTGAAAATGCGTTTTCATATGTTGGATCAATTGATGAAGCTTTTGATAAAAGCAAAGATGTAAAATCAGATAGATCAAGTGATGAATCAAAAAAAGAAGACAAGCCTGCTAATGAAGATGGTGAGCAAGGTAAAGAAGAAGCTGAAACTGAAGAGTTATCTGCTGAAAAGAATTCAGATCAAGAATAGAATCATTTTTTATGAAAACTTTTAGCCTAGAAATAGTTACTCCAACTCGGTCCTTAAAAAAAGATGATGTTACATATCTACGTTGNCCTGGAATGGATGGGTTATTTGGTGTTTTATCTGGCCATCGCGATGCCCTGATTGCGCTTAATTTAGGAGAGATCAAAATATCTCAGGATAATAATGACCTGATTTATGCAACTAGCNGTGGGTTTGCTGAAATATCTGGTAATAAAGTTGAACTTCTTGTAGAAACGATTGAAGAAGCCAAAGAAATAGATAAGCAAAGAGCTGAGGCTTCTCTAAAGCGCGCCAAGGATCGTTTAAAGTCTAAAGAAGGTGTTGATCCAAAAAGAGCAGAGTTAGCGCTTGCGCGAGCTATAAATCGTTTATCTATTTCAAAAAAATAGCTTCCAACCCTTTTTCCTCCTTTGTTCTTGAAACATTTAGTGTAACAAGAATTTTTTTATAAATTTAACTAAATCATATATGAATATAAGAACACATACATGCGGTGAATTGCAATCTAAGGATTCTGGAAAATCTGTTATATTAAATGGATGGGTTAATACCGTGCGTCTCCATGGGCAGGTAGTTTTTGTTGACTTGCGCGATAGGTATGGTAAAACACAAATTGTTTTTAATTCTGAGGATTATAATGGTGATTTTGAGCAAGTAAAAAAACTATCCATGGAAGATGTTTTATCTATTTCTGGCGATGTTCGTGATAGAGATAAGAACTCAGTTAATTCTGATATGCCCACTGGTGAAGTGGAAGTCTTTGTAACCACTATGGAAATTTTAAACTATGCAGATCCATTGCCTTTTGTTATTTCTGACCGAAATAGCGCAGAAGAGGATCTAAGATTAAAATATAGATATCTTGAATTGCGAACTGAAGAGTTGCAAGAA
>PASZ01000030.1 GCA_002712245.1 Fidelibacterota bacterium
GATTCAATATTTGCTTCATCAACTACATAGAGACCATATTCATTGCAGAGCTCATACCAACGTTCATGATTTGGATAATGGGAAGCTCTTACTGCATTAATATTATGTTGTTTCATTAATTTAATATCTTCTATCATCGATTCTTCTGAAACAGTTCTTCCTGTTCTTTGATCCCATTCATGGCGATTAACCCCTCGAATAATCAAAGGCGTGCCATTCAATAATAATTTTCCATCTTTTATTTCGATAGCCCTAAAGCCAACTTGATGGAAAAATGTTTCAATTATTTGATTATCACTAATCAAATAAATTTGTAGTTTATAAAGATATGGGTTTTCAGCGCTCCAAGGCTTAACTCTTCGAATATCATGTTGAAAGAGTATATTTGATAATGAATCAACCGTTGCAGTTTTAGTAGAGTCAAAAATAATTCTATTTCTTCTCATGGGATCAGTTAATTTTGCGCGAATACTAATTTTAGCTGGAGACTGCAAGCGATTCAATAAGTCAATCTCAACTCTAAATTTTCCCTTTTGATAGTTTTCATCAAGCGAAGAATGAATAGTAAAATCATTAATTCTGATTTTTTCTCTAGCGTATATAGATACATCTCTCTCCAGACCGCTAATTCTCCAGGTATCTTGACCTTCTAGGTAAGACCCATCTGAAAAACGATAAACCTGAACGGCGATTTGATTTTCACCTGCCTGGATAAATTCTGTAACATCAAACTCAGTTGGTGTTTTTGAGCCTTGAGAATAGCCAATATATTTTCCATTAAACCAAACATAGCATGCAGAGCGAACGCTTCCGAATTTCAAAAAAACATCTTTTTTTAGCCAATCTTGAGGTAGGTTGATTTTTTTCTTGTAAGAGCCAACTGTATTTAGTTTATGAGGAATAAATGGCGGGTCGGCAGGAAACGGATATTCTTCATCCAAATATATTGGAAAGGACCAACCCTGCAGTTCCCAGCTACCTGGCACATTTATCTTATCCCAATCATTATCATTAAAACCCATTTCATAAAAATTTTCAGGTTTATCTTTAATATTTTTTGAAAATTTAAATTTCCATTTGCCATTCAATGAAATATAGTTCTTGGATCTACTAGGATCATTCTTAATCGCAAGTAATTCTGATTCATATGAGGTAAAGTGTGCCCTCGAGGGTAGTTTATTGATACCAATGATTGTTGGATTTTCCCATTCATGTTTTCCATATTGTTCACAGTTTGTGATAAAAAACAAAGCGGGTAAAAAGAAAAGTAAAGTTTTATTATTCATAATCAATATTAGCTAAAACATGGGATAATTTTAATAGGAATTCATCAGCATTATCCTTGTTGAAGACCATTGGTGGCTTAATTTTAATAACATTGTGGTCAGGCCCATCAGTGCTTAAAAGAATCTTCTGGTCTTTCATTTGATTAATTATCTTATCTGCCTCAACGGCAGCAGGTTCTAAATTTTCAATATCACGTATTAATTCGATGCCAATAAATAATCCTTTTCCTCTAACATCGCCAATGATTGGATACTTTGATTGTAAATTTTTAATTTCATTAATTAAATAGGAACCTACTTCAAGCGCTTTTTCCTGCATTCCCTCTTCTTTGATGACACCTAGAACTGCATTTCCAATTGCACATGAGACTGGATTTCCTCCGAATGAATTAAAATACTCCATTCCATTATTAAATTTGTCAGCAATCTCTTTTGTCGTGACTACTGCGGATAAAGGATGTCCATTGCCCATCGATTTGCCCATTGTAACAATATCTGGAATAACCCCCGCCGTTTCAAATCCCCAAAAATTTGTACCTACTCTGCCAAAACCAACCTGCACCTCATCTGCAATGCATATACCTCCTGCGCTATGCACCAATTCAAATGATTGTTTTAAAAAATTTTGTGGAAGAATTAACTGCCCCCCGCATCCCATTATTGGTTCAACGATAAATGCTGAAACTTGCTTACCCTGCTTGCTTATCGTATCTAAGATCACCTTTAGTTCATCTACATAACCCTTTAAGGCTTTATCCCCGCGATACTTTCCTCGAAACATATCTGGTATTGGTACAGTATGAACAAAACTAGGAGGCCCGTCGCCACCTTTGCCATTATGTTTATANGGACTTACTTCAATCAATGATGATACATGGCCATGNTAGGCGCCATCAAGTACTATAGTTTCTTNTGATCTTGTTGCGATGCGCGCTAATCTAAGAGCCAAATCATTTGATTCGCTTCCGGAATTAGTAAAATAGCATATATTGAGACCATTAGGTAAATGATTGGTTAANGCTTGCGCATAGGCTACAATNGTCTCATCAAGGTANCGAGTATTNGTATTTAGAATATCATATTGTTTTTTGGCTGCTTCTACAACTTTTGGGTGACAATGTCCAACATGCTGAATATTATTTACAGCATCTAAGTAGCGATTTTGATTGGCATCAAAAAGATACTGNCCTCTANCTTTTACGATGTGNAGAGGNTCATCATAAGANAAGCTCANGGATGGGCTTAATAAATTTTTTCTTAGTTCAGATATTTCTTTATGATTTAGCATANTCTGTGAGGTCTGCTGACCATTGNTTAATATCCTGCTCCATCATATANAGAAGAAATTTTCGTGCGCTTTGTTCTGAAATTGAAATATAATCATTTTCAGGGAATAGTTGTTTTCTGTAAACAGACATATTAACAGTTATNCACATACGTAAGCACATCAAATAAACTACAGATTCCAATTCAAAAATCGAAAGAGGNTTGGNNGAATTGTATCCCTTTAATAANGAGGCGATCAAAGGAAATGGTTTTTTATTCTCTATCGCTATATAGGCCATACATACNGCTGGCTCTANCGCTGAATANCTANATATCATATCGCCAAAATCTATGATACTTTTCATTTTTTTGTCTGGNCCGATAAGTATATTATTTTCATTNCCATCATTATGAATGATGGACATTGAAAATAATTTAGNTTGGNTAGCTAAACGNTCATTAAAAAGATTAATAAANTAAGAAATTAAAGGTTTTTCTTTTTCGCTATACTTAAGCTGTTGATTTAAAACATNGANCTGCCTTGCGTCCCAAATAAATTCTCTATTAGCAGCAGGATGNTCAAACCCTTTAAATAATTNNTNAATATNNCCNAAAAATTCACCAAGNGAAGTCATCAGGTNTGGGCTGGGNTCNATTTNATTTAAGAATTTGCCATCAACATATGANAATAATCTTANATANTGNCCATGGNTATTATTNTTNACNTNAATGATTTCTTCATCGTTNCGGGATTTNATTGGAATTGAANTATCNAAAGATGAATCTTTATTTGAAATATAATTCATAGCCAAATTCTGCATTTCAAGTACGNTNTTTGATTCTGCTGAGTTNGCTATTTTAAGTATNTATGTTTGNTGTTTNGTNNTTACTTTAAAATTTTGATCACGATCACTNACNAGNTNTTCAATTGAACAATNNATATTATAATACTTTGAAAGTATATCNAATACCTCTNCTTNNTTNAATTNTGGAGGAGGGGTATTGAATACGTTTGATGNTTCCATTCAAGATGGATTAATTGAATTTTCTTGGAACAAAAAAGTACAGTAATGCTCCAAATAAAACCGCNAGAAAACCCTTTAGNGAACCTATATCATTAGGTATTATTNTAGATTCTTGCAGCCANGATANTATAGCAAACATTATNCCGAAAGAAGATAAAAATANCCAAACAAAATTTCTCATACCTGCATCAAGGTCTCAATTTCATTAATTGNTTTTGGAATATGAGGGCCTAATAATCGATACCCTTCATCNGTAATAACAACATTATCTTCAATNCTAATTCCTCCAAAATCTTTGAATTTTTCTAAGGCTTCATAATTGATGNATTCTTTATNNTTAGNATTATTTTTCCATTGATCTATAAGGTGAGGNATAAAGTANATNCCAGGCTCAACTGTTAATACAAATCCTGGCTCAAGATTCTTNGAAAGCCTTAGATANGCTAAGCCAAATTGATCGCTTCTATTNTTTGCATCATCATAACCNACAAGNTCTTCCCCNAGNCCTTCCATNTCNTGGACNTCTAAACCNAGCATATGTCCAAGNCCATGCGGAAAAAATAATGCATGCGCACCNTTAGATACTGCTTCATCAGNATCACCCATCATCAGACCNATTTNACCTAGCCTTNCTACCGCNACTTTTGCAGCNGCAAGNTGNGCTTCNCNANATGAAATACCTGGCTTACAAAAAGTAAAAGCAACTTCTTGCATTTCATTGACAATNCTGTAGATATCTTTTTGCAGATCAGTAAATTTNCCACTTACTGGAAATGTCCTTGTAATATCGCTTGCATAATGTAAGGGGGATTCTGCTCCTGAGTCATTTAGTNCTAGCTGACCTGATCTCATTGTATTNCTGTATACATTGCTATGCAGAATTTCTCCATGAATNGTAAAAATGANAGGNTAAGCCATACCGCGNCCATTTTGAAGCGCATANCCTTCAATTAAACCAACAATTTCTTGCTCNTTTATNCCTTCGCGTGTTGATTTCATTGCAATNTTGTGCATTTCTGAGGTGACNTCTAAAGCCAATTCGATCTCATCCAATTCTTCATCGGTTTTGATTGAGCGNTGNTTAATAACATTCATGATTAAAGATTTTGATGAAGATANAGATTTTCCATTAAAAAGNGATTTTAAAAAANATCTATGGTCATCNCTNTATGCTGGTANGGTATGTACTTTATCTGAATTAGCAAGAAGCTTGTTTAATGAAGAATTCTTNTNAANATGATCAATNCCGGCTAATTCTGACATCTTTNTTACTGACATCCTTTCACCTTCCCAAACAATATCATCAACNGTTAANTCNTCGCCAAATAAAGTCGTCTCCCCTGTTGAAGAATCTATAATGAGGTTTAAATTTTCATAGTCTAAACCNCAATAATATAAAAAATTACTATCCTGTCGAAATCGNAATGTGTTNGAAGGATAATTCATAGGNACAGGCTTGTTTCCAANNAGGAGGATCAAACCNCCATCTAATTGATTTGCTAGAGATTTTCTTCGATTTNTATATGTTTTTGAATCAAACATGNGCTAATAATTTACAACNNATAAGACTGAGGCTGCTTANTATATTAAAAAATCCATTTATATTTGTACATGTTATAAACCACAAGTATAAAAACAAAACTATACATTAAAAAAATAAACATGAGTACCCACTTGNTAGATAATTTCTTATTTTCTTTCACGGTTNAAATTAATGAAAATATCCTTCGCACTTAGGACTTATTTTGAACACACAGACGTTTTAAATTTACTNATTNAATATATTGAATAATAATGCATCCTCTAAGAAAATTAATATCTGATAAACAACTACTAGGCTCAATAGCANAGGAGTACGGAACTCCAGTATATATCTATAGCCAACAAAGAATTGAGGAGAATGTCTCCAGTCTAAAAAATGCACTTTCGGCTAATTTTGATAAATTTCATATTTGCTATGCAATCAAGTCAAACAGTAACCCACATTTGATTAAAGCTATGCGTAATTCGTTTTCAAAAATAGGGGGAGATTGTTCTAGCCCNGGAGAAATCTANGCTGCTGAACTTTCNGGNATTAAACCTTCAGAATGTATNTACACTGGAAATTACGAATCAGANGCTGACTTGATTGAAGCGGTTCAAAAAGGGTGTAATATTAATTTGGANGATATTACNTCTNTAGATAGATTAAGTAAGATTNCTATTCCTGATCGAATTTCCTTTCGAATGAANCCTGGGTTTGGNGGTGGTTCATATTCAGGNATCATCACTGGNGGNCGTGATGCAAAATTTGGAATTCCTGCNGAAAAAATTGTAGAAGCATATCAAAANGCACAAGAGCTTGGTGTTGAGCGTTTTGGNCTGCAGTGTATGTGTGGNTCAGGNAATCTAGATGAANAATTTTTNACTGNAGTTTTATCTGCAATAATTGAAAATGCCAANAAAATCGAATCTGCGCTTAATATTAAATTNGAATTTATNAGTATGGGNGGNGGGTTTGGAATNCCTTATCAGGATNANCAAAAACCATTAGACTTTAATCAAATGTTTTCCTCTCTNGCAAAAATATTTTACTCAGCGTANCCTNAT
Source organism: Fidelibacterota bacterium (assembly GCA_002712245.1). Classification (GTDB taxonomy): domain Bacteria; phylum Fidelibacterota; class Marinisomatia; order Marinisomatales; family TCS55; genus TMED108. The sequence goes on from PASZ01000030.1 coordinate 6,167, forward strand.
AGANCATCTGCNCCATCTTTATGGCTAGANCCTGGAAAATCAATAATCGCTGATACTGGTTTCATTGTATCAAAAGTAACAGGACTAAAAAATAGTTATAAAAATTTTGTAGGTATCGATGCAGGCATGGAAACACTAATGCGACCGGCATTGTATGGAGCACAGCACCGTATATTTAAAATTGGTGANCATGGAAATAATGAAAGTACAGTTGATTTCACTGGGCAAATTTGTGAAAATACAGATCGAATAGCTACCGATCGAGAGTTTCCAAAGCTAATTGAAGGAGACTTGATTGCAATCATGGACACTGGTGCCTACGGCTACTCTATGTCGCATAATTTTAATACTAGACCCAGAGCNGCNGAAGTACTTTTAGATAATTCTTCCTACAGGCTTATTCGAAAACGTGAAACGATTAATGATATTTTTGCACACTGCGATGTATAGTAGATTTATTTTTATACTATTTTCTTCAGCAGCCCTATGTCAACAAAGCTATAAAAGTATTCACCAGATAGAATTAGAATACAATAATGAAAGTTTTATTGAACCGCTGTATAAAGCATATACTGGCCCTGCAGATCCTTTATCAAAAACAAAGAAAAAAATATCGAGAAAAGTTTTTGGCTATCATCCGTACTGGCAGGGAACAAAATGGCAAAATTATAATTTTGAACTTCTTTCTACGATTGCTTATTTCTCAGCAGAGGCAAACGAAACTGGCGAACTGATTGACCTGCATGGATGGCCAGTAACAGATCTTATAAATAAAGCGCATGCAAATGGTGTAGAAGTTGTATTAACTGTTACTCTTTTTTCTAAGTCAAAGCTTGAAACATTATTAAGTAGTAGCGAAAATAGAGATCGATTAATTAATAATCTAAAGTATCAGGTAGACCGCGCTGGAGCTGATGGGGTTAATATTGATTTTGAATCCTTTCCAGAATCTCAAAAAAATAATTTAGTTACGTTTGTAAAAAGCCTAAAAACAGCTTTGCGAAGCTCAAATTCAAATGCACAAGTAACTTTAGCCACGCCTGCTGTTGACTGGAATAATGCATGGGATTTCAATTCNCTAGCTACAGAAAGCGATGGTTTATTTATTATGGGTTATGACTATCACTGGAAAGGAAGCACCCTTACCGGACCTGTTGCCCCTCTAACCGGTGGATCCTATAATATTACTAATACTATCAATACGTACCTTTCCATCACAAATAATAATGTAAATAAAATAATTCTTGGTAATCCCTATTATGGTTATGAATGGCCATCNTCATCTGGTGAAAAAGGAGCAAGCACCACTGGGAGTGGTTCGGCTGTAATATTTTCTAATGCTGAAGCAAAAGCTCTATCTTATGGAAAGAAATGGGATGCTGATTCCCAAACACCATGGTATCGATATCAAAACCCTGATTGGTTTCAAGCATGGTATGATGATAGCCTGTCTCTATCGAAAAAATATGATTTTGTAATAGCAAAAAATATTGGAGGAATTGGAATCTGGGCTTTGGGCTATGATGATGGATATGATGATCTATGGGGTGCGCTTAAAGAAAAAATAGGAATAAAATCTGCACCATCAACTCCTGAAGGTTTTTCTATTTCAAATTTAGGTAGTGGAATTGTAAATATAAATTTAATCAATGATGAAACCGCTACAGAATACGAGGTCGTAGAGGTCATTCCCAATACAAATGAAAATCGTTCTATTGGAAAATTTTTAAAAAGTCCTATCTTAATTCAAGGCCTTACCGATAACACACCTTACTTTTATAAAGTAAAAGCGATTAATGAATTTGGTGAAAGTGATTTCACAGAACTATTAGGGACTACGCCTTCTGCATCAGGNTCAAAAGTTCTGATTGTAAATGGTTTTGATAGAATTTCTGGGACAACCAATTCATTTGATTTCATTTTAGAGCATGGAAATGCGATCTATATCAATGGCTACACGTTTGATTCTGCATCAAATGAATCTGTAATTAATGGACTTGTCAAGCTAGATGATTATGTAATTGTTGATTGGATATTAGGTGAGGAAGGGGCTGCTACCTCATCTTTCGATGAGAAAGAAAAAACATTAGTGCAGGATTACATTATAAATGGGGGTCGTCTTTTTGTTTCAGGATCAGAGATTGGTTATGATTTAGTTGAAAAAGGAACACTTTCTGACAATATTTTTTATGAAAATATACTTAAATCGCAATATATAAGCGATGCTGCNGGTGAAACCAATGGTGTTTATGAAATTGAAGGGGTTCCAAATTCTTTATTTGATGGATATTCTTTTAGTTTTGATAATGGTGATCATGGAAATTATAATGTGGACTGGCCTGATGGCATTAAACCGGTAGGTGATGCAGTCACAATTCTAAAGTATAAAGATGTGGATTATGATACCAGGGGCGGTGCAGGTATTGCATATAGAGGAAATTTTTTGAATAGCAGAACACCAGCCGGTTTAGTATATCTATCTATTGGATTTGAAGCAATTTATCCTGAGCAAAAACGNGTTGATATGATGGGNCAAATTCTTCAATANNTAGAAGCNCCTATCACCTCAATTTACGAGGATGATGTAGTTGNACCTAAAGGCTTAAGCATAACAGCTCTATATCCCAACCCTTCAAACAGTTCTATATCAATTGAGTTTGAAGTTCGAGAACTATCGCCAATAGCTTACTTAACTATAACAGACTTAATGGGTCGAGAGATATTTAAGATGTCTGCCCTATCTCTACCTACAAAGATTCAGAGATTTAACTGGAATGGATTAATGAAAGATGGCANCAAAGCCCCATCNGGAATCTATATAGTCTACCTTGCCCAAGGAAAGAAATTGGTAAACAAAAAATTTACGNTATTAAAATAATGAAGNGAATTCTTTATCCCATTATAATTCTTTTAATAAGCTGTTCTCAACAAACAAAATCGATTCATCAAGTTGAATTTGAATCAAGAAAAAATCAACCTAGGGTTAATTTGTCAAAAATAAAGGTTGGTCTTGATGTGCTGATTGATGAGCATATTAATTTGATCAAAAATAAAGCTATAGGNCTCGTAACAAACCATTCAGGTGTGGATGCAAATGGAATCCCAAACTACAAGCGCTTGATGAACGAAAAAGATGTCTATATCAAAACAATATTTTCGCCAGAACACGGACTATTTGGCGAAGCTGCTGCCGGTGANAAGGTTAATTATGACGGTCAAGTTAAGTCACTGCCTGAAGTTGTAAGTTTATATGGAAGTAATCGTAAACCCACAGATGAACAAATGAAAAGTTTGGATATAATTATTTATGATATTCAAGATGTTGGCGCACGGTTTTATACATACATAACCACCTTAGGTTTAGTGATGGAAAGCGCATCAAGAGCTGGCATAGAGGTAATAGTTCTTGATAGNCCTAATCCGATTAAAGGAAATTCAATTGANGGTCCNNTNCTTGATCTNAANTTTCAAACNTTTGTNGGGTATTATCCNATTCCAATTCGATATGGATTGACTGTGGGTGAGTTAGCCCATATGATCAATGGCGAAAACTGGATCAAAAATCGTCCAAAGCTTCANGTAATAAAAATGAAAAGTTGGAAAAGAGATTTTTGGTATAATGAAACTAGTTTTCCATGGGTTAAGCCATCACCAAACATACCAGATTTGCAAACCGCAATCATTTATCCAGGAATGTGTCTACTTGAAGGAACTAATATTAGCGAAGGAAGAGGAACAGAAAAACCTTTTAAGCGATTCGGTGCCCCATGGATCAACAAGCAAGACTTAGCAGTAGAATTAAATAATCTAAATTTACCTGGTGTAGTTTTTAAGCCCGTGACATTTATTCCTACCCCCATCAAAGGTATGGCTAATAATCCAAAGTATAAAAATCAGGTTTGCCATGGAGCAGAAATCATTGTAACCAATCGCGAAAAGTATAAAAGCGTCAAGACTGGTATGGAAATAATTAATATAATACAGAAAAAATATCCTGCATATTTTGAATTAAAAACAGCAGGAATAAATCGCTTATGGGGAAATGCAAAATTTTCTGAACAAATCTCGTCAGAGAAAAACAACCAATTTGAATTAGCTATCGAACAATTCAAAAAAACCTCAAAGCAATATTGGCTTTATGAATAAAAACTTGGTTTTAATTTTTGCGCTAGCGCTTTCTAGTTGTTATACGCCTCCTCAAATCTATAAACCTGATGGTTTATTCACTGTAAGAAACTCCATAAATAAATTAATTGATGAATCTAGACTAGAAACAAATATAGGAATTAAAGCTATATATCTAAGTTCTGGAGAAGCCATTTTTGAATTAAACAGCAAGTCACTTTTTAACCCTGCAAGTAATAATAAATTATATACATCACTTTCAGCTATAGCCATTTTGGATACTAGCTATGTNTTCAAAACTTCTATTTATAGAGATGGAAATAAAATCTTTCTANTAGGTGGCGGCGANCCCGANCTTTCTTTGGATGAGCTTGATTCATTGGCAAATATTGTAGCAACAAAATATCCTTCTATAAATGAAATAATACTAGATGATACCATTATGGACTCACTCACGTATGGGCCTGGATGGATGTGGGATGAAGGCGATGAATGGTATTCGGCTCAAATCAGTGCCCTTTCTGTCAATGATAATTGTATTGATTTCATAATTAATCCAACTACGAATGGCAATCTCATCAATATCGAAACATATCCTAATTCAAGCTATTATACTTTTCTCAATCAGGCTTATACTGTCAATGATACAGTAGATTTTGAAAAGCTAAAAATAACACGAGATTGGAAAAATAATAGAAATTCATTTTTAATCACTGGAAGCGTAATGGATACCTCATCAGCCGATACTATTATTAGAAATGTAGATGAGCCAACTGACTACGCTGGATATCTTTTCAGAGAAATGTTAATAAAAAAAGGATTGAATATCAAAAAATTGGATAAAGGTATCTATAGCAATTCAGGAACAGAAATTGCGACCCACTACTCAAAATCTTTACCATCCATACTTGAGAATCTTATGGTAGAAAGCGATAATCTTACGGCTGAGTTGCTTGTAAAAATAATTGGTTATGAATATAGTCAAATTGAAGGAAACTGGCAAAATGGCTTGCATGCAATGAAGGTTTTTTTACATGATAAAGCAAGTTTGGACACTACTAGTTTTTCCATTAGCGATGGATCAGGTGTTTCAAGATACAATTATTCTAGTGCAAATAATTTTATTTCATTATTAAGCTGGGCATATCATAATCCAGAAATAAGAAATAATCTATTGAATATATTATCCTTTACCGGCGAAGAAGGAACACTGCTTGATAGAAGTCTCCCAAATGGTGTATATGCTAAAACCGGTTCATTGTCTGGCGTCTCAACTTTCTCCGGTTATATACTAAACCCTGATAAAGACCCAATAGCATTTTCTATACTAATGAATGGATACAAAGGTTCATCTTTACCTTTTCGTGAACTCCAAGACAAAATTGTAAGCCATCTAGCAGAAATAAAATGATTCGCAACAATTTATATCTGATAATCTTCTTATTATTTTTAAGCTGTTCTTCAAAACCACTTAAAAATCCCTATATTATNGTTCTTGGCACTACTCAAGATGGTGGGGCTCCACATGCTGGATGCAATAAAAAGTGCTGCGTTAAAAGATGGTCAAATTCAAAGAAAGAATTTTTTGTTACCTCTTTAGGTATTGTTGATCCCAATTCGAATGAAGCATGGATGATCGATGCTACTCCAGATTTTCCCTACCAACATAATCAGCTTTCAAAAGATAATAAGATCAAGGGGATATTTATCACGCATGCACATATAGGGCACTATGCAGGACTGATGTATCTAGGAANAGAAACAATGGGGTATAAAAATATGCCATTATATACAGCCCCAAAAATGACGAAATATTTACAAACCAATGGCCCCTGGAGCCAATTAATTGATCTAAAGAATGTTAAAATAAATAGAATAAAAGAGGACAGGGAAGTTGTATTAAATAAAAGATTAACTATCAAACCATTTACTGTACCCCATCGAGATGAATTTTCTGAAACTGTTGGGTATAAAATCAATGGACCTCAAAAATCATTGATCTTCATACCAGATATTGATAAATGGAATAAATGGAATGTTGATGTATTGAAAGTAATATCGGATAATGAATTTGCATTACTGGATGGAACATTTTTCAATGATGGAGAAGTTGCAGGAAGAGATATGTCAGAAATACCTCATCCATTTATTGTTGAATCAATTGAATATTTTGAAAAAATCAAAAACAATGTTGAGATAAGTTTCATACATTTTAACCATACGAACCCATTACTTAACCCTGATTCCGATTTAAGGAAAAAGCTAAATAATCAAGGCTATGGTGCAACATTTCTTAATCAAAAATTTGAATTATAATTGGCTTATTTTGAATAAAATATTTTACAGAATTTATCTATAAGTAAAGCTACAAATATATTTGAAGAGGCAGCTATACCAATAAAGACTGTCCAGGCGAAGCCCATATATTTCAATCCAAATACAATAATTAAGCTTGATAGAAGTCCTCCAATAAGACTAATTGGTAGAAAATTTCTTTTCATTTTGCTAAGTATAAACAGTCCAAGTAATGCACCATAAGTAAATGATGCAATTTCAAGCCCAACAACAATAATTGCCGTATTGCTTTCATTAAAAACCAAGGCTATCAATATTAAAATAGTACCCCATGCCATACTGACTATTCGTGATGTTTTAATGCTCTGTTTCTTTTTGAACCAGTCTGTAATTGTAGAAGAAGCTAACGAATTCACTGAGGAGCTCAGCGTTGACATTGCAGCAGAAAGAACACCGGCAAGCAAAAGTCCTTTTACCCCTGTTGGCAGAAAGTTAACTATAAAATAAGTGAACTCTCGGTCCTTCTGGATATCCATATTATTTGTTACTAAATAAATAAGAGATCCTGCAAATAAAAAAATGGTGAATTGCAAAAACACAATAATTCCGCTCCCAATCATTGCTTTTTTTGCAGATTTAATATTTTTTGTACTTAAAACCCTCTGAACCATCATATGGTCAATTCCATGAGAAGAGAATGAAAGAAAAATTCCACCAATAATTGCACTTAGAAAAAAGTAAGGGTCATAGAATAAATTTCCTTCAAAAGTAAAAATTTTCAACTTATTGGATGAGGATAAATTTGTAATTATTTCAAATAAAGNNATCTCAAGATAGTTTAATGCTATTNCAACTGAAATTAANCCNCCAAGCAGGTATANAANGAATTGAANACTATCAATCCAGATAACCGTTTTTATGCCCCCNGAAAGCGTATAAATCAATGTTACAGCACCAATGACAAGNACCGCCATAAACAANGGCCAACCCGTAATCACCTGCACAATAACAGCTGTTGCTAAAAATCTAACCCCATCAGCNAANACTCTGGTGATCAAAAAAATGAGTGAGGCAATTTTTTGAAAGAGCTCACCAAATCTAAAACCTATAACCTCATATATTGANACGACGCCAGCTTTNAAATATTGAGGNAAAAGGAATANGCTNACTAATANTCTTCCTATCATNTANCCAAAGGCAAGTTGAAGAAAAAACCAATCTCCTCTGTACGCTAGCCCAGGAACNCTAATNAACGTTAGAACNGATGTTTCTGTTGCCACTATTGAGAACATCGCAACAGGCCATGGCAAATTTTTTCCTGCTAAAAAATAATCTTTAGATGTTTGATTGTTTTTTGCCTGCCAAATACCATAANTAGAAAATGATAGTAAAAAAAATATTATAACTGACTGATCTATCCAGTGCANAAGCTTANCTTNCTAATGGATGAAATGAAAAAATCATTACACCNTCAAAACGNGGTGCATTTTCTTTAAAATAATAATCCATAAAATCCATTCGAACAGTTTGATTGAATTCTTGNGANGCATGGATGATATCTTTTTGATCAATGATCATACCTTCATGAGCAATCATCAANCCCATCTTAAAATAAGATTCCNTTACAAACGCNACNCCCNCAATAGCTGGCAACTTCTTCAATAAATCAGTTGTAATCTTATCNTTTGGTATATATCTAACNGTTGTCTTCTTANTCCAGNCAAGATCNAGNAATTCATCGCCATTTTCTTTTTGGTTAAGTATAATTNTTTGCTTNTTTAATTGGTTATCTNGCAAAAAAGAACTGGTGATATCTTGCGTAGAAAGATTNTCCTGGATACGATCAGTTGTAAANTGCCACCTGCGTTTATATGAAGGTATGTTTTTACCTTCTCTATTGGTTTTATAATGAATTTGTATAAGGTTTTCTTTTGCCTCATTCCAAGATTTACTTTGTACACTTGCTAAGCCTGTAAGAATATGAACGGTACAATCAGAAACATCTAACCTAAATATTGGATCAGGGTCAGGCTGCACCTCTTCACCTAAGCAAAATATTTTATAAGGTGTACCAATCTGCCATTTTGAAAAAGCCTTAAGCCTATCATGGAACTTAGGAAATTTCTTATGAAATTTGGTTACTATCTCAGAAAAGTCATTCTCTGCTAATGTCCAAGGCTTTGGAAGGGTATTGATCCATTCTTCTTTTGAATCACAACCAAATTGAAAAATAAAAAAAAGAATCAAAGGCAAAGTATGGTTTCTTCCCACTTTTAATCCTTTTTCCATCTATCTCTTAGATCAAGGCTTTCATTTTTTAGTGTAAACCCTAAAGACTCATATACGGATGAATGTAAACGCTGTCTCCAGTCAAAATAACTTTTTTTCTTATACGATC
>PASZ01000034.1 GCA_002712245.1 Fidelibacterota bacterium
ACTCTTTTTCTTCCTTGTCTAATTAATTGATTTATCGTCGGCATTTCATTTCCATTAAAGCCTACAAAATTAATATATTTTTAAATATTTTAAAAATTTAATTTGTAATTCTTTTTTTTGTTATTCTAAGGTTTTTTGAGTTTCAACAGATTCAGATTCTTCTTCTGATATATCCTTTTCATTGATATCTGTAATTATTTCAGGATTTTGAACAATAATATCACTTAAATGAGGAGATCCAGTACCCGCAGGAATTAACCTTCCAACTGCAACATTTTCCTTAAGCCCTCTCAAATAATCTGTTTTTCCTGAAGTTGAAGCATCAGTCAAAACTCTTGTAGTTTCTTGAAATGAAGCTGCCGAGATAAAACTTTCAGTATTTAGGGATGCTTGAGTAATTCCCATAAGTAGCGGTTCGAATGTTGCAGGTTTAGTCTTGCGAGATTTAGCGGGCGCTTTACTTTCTTCTTTAAGTGATTTGTTTGTTTCAAGATATTCTTTTTTATCAACCAACATATCTTCTTCATATTCAGAATCACCAGAATCAGTAACAACAACCATCGATGTTAGTTTTTCATTTGTTTCAAAAAATTCTGCTCTGTTAATTCTGTCTTTTGGTAGGAAGTTAGAGTCGCCAGCTTCATCAATACTTACCTTCTGCATCATTTGTCTAACAATAACCTCAATGTGCTTATCATCAATTTTGACTCCTTGTAATCTGTATACCTCTTGAATCTCATTAACAAGATATTCTCTAACTTTATTTGGACCAAGAATTCTAAGGATATCAACAGGAGAAATACTTCCTTCGCAGAGAGATGTACCTGCTATAATTTTATCTCCTTCATGTACAACAACATGCTTTCCGTAAGGAATAGAATAAGTCTTAACTCCTTCATCAACACCTGTTATATTGATTTTTCTTATACCTCTTTTGGTTTCACCAAAACTAACAACTCCATCAATTTCAGATACAACTGCAGGATCAGAAGGTTTACGAGATTCAAATAATTCTGTAACTCGCGGCAATCCACCAGTAATATCACGCGTTTTTCCAATTGCTCTTGGTATTTTTACAAGAGTTTGACCTCTTTTTACTTTATCGCCTTGTCTAACTGTTAAATTTGCAGTTACAGGGAGAATGGTTCCCCCAGCAAGTATAGAGCCTTTAGAATCAATGATTTCAATATGTGGACTTAGATTTCGATCTTTAGATTCAACAATCACCATTTGCTTCTTACCGCCTTCGACAGCCTCAACTTGATAAGTTTCGTTTTCAATAAAATCTTTAAGCTCTACAATACCTGTTTGTCTCGCTAAAATTACATCAGTGTAAGGATCCCATTGAAATAATATAGTTCCAGCAGTAACTTTTTCTCCATCTTCTACATTTAGATTCGCGCCATAAGGAACATTGTAGTCACTAGATATTTTTTTATCGCTTGAGGTTATTGTTAGTTTAGCATGTCTTACCATGCATCTAGTAACGCTAATACCTGATGAATCTTTGGCGTTAGCAACTTCCAAATTGTCTGAATATTTAACTATTCCAGCACGCTTTGTTTGCATTTCAGACTGTTCTATTATTCGAGTAGCCGTTCCTCCAATATGGAAAGTACGTAGAGTAAGCTGAGTCCCTGGCTCTCCAATACTTTGCGCAGCTTGTATACCAACAGAAGTTCCAAGGTCAACTAGTTTATGATTTGATGGATTCCATCCATAGCATTTTGCACAAACACCTCTTAGAGATTCGCATGTTAAAACAGATCTAATTCTTAATGATTCAACATTACTATCAGAAACTAATTTAGCCTCCTCATCTCTGATCATAGTTCCAGCCTTAATCAAAACTTTTCCATTTTCAATAAAATCTTCAAGGGTTGTTCTACCTAAAATTCTCTCGGACAATGGCTCAATTATATCCTCACCTTCTTTTAGGTCATCCGCAACTATTCCGTTAATTGTCCCACAATCTACTTCTGAAATAACCACATCTTGTGCAACGTCTACGAGCCTACGAGTAAGATAACCTGCATCAGCAGTTTTTAGAGCAGTATCAGCTAAACCTTTTCTTGCGCCATGAGTAGAAATAAAATACTCCTGAACCGATAAGCCCTCTTTGAAGTTTGAAGTAATTGGAGATTCAATAATTTCACCCTTACTTCCAGTCATTGATTTTTGTGGTTTTGCCATAAGGCCACGCATACCAGCTAACTGTTTGATCTGATCCTGAGAACCTCTTGCTCCAGAATCAGCCATCATAAATACCGGATTGAAGCCTTGATCACTAGTTTTCATACCATCCATCATTGTTGATGCAACATTATTTGTAGCGTGCGTCCAAACATCTATAACTTTATTGTATCTTTCTCCCTCCGTAAGTATATGCCTTTGGTATTTGTCCTTGATAATATCAACCTCGTTTTGAGCTTCATCTATAATAGAATCTTTTGATTCAGGAATTTGGATATCACTAACAGCAATAGAAAGCCCTGCTTGGGTAGCAGCGTTAAAACCTAAAGTTTTTAAATTATCAAGAAATGTAACAGTTTTTTTATTTCCAGATAATAAATATATCTCATTTACAAGCTTACTTAAACGTTTTTTATCAATTATATCATCAACATAGTTAATTTCAGAAGGAATAATTGAATTAATAACTACTCTTCCAACGGTAGTATTCTTATGCCAATTTCCATTATGTCGAACATTGATTATTGTGTTCACCTCAACTGCTTTACCTTCATAAGCGAGTAAAACTTCATTAAATGAACCAAAAGTTTTACCTTCACCCTTACAGCCTTCTTTTTTTAGGCTTAGGTAATATGTCCCCAAAACCATATCCTGGGATGGCAGCGCAAGAGGTTTACCATTTGCTGGGTGTAAAATATTATGACTCGAAAGCATTAAGACACGGGCTTCCATTTGTGCAGCTAATGAAAGCGGCACATGAACTGCCATCTGATCACCATCAAAATCTGCATTAAAAGCAGAACATACTAATGGATGAATTCTAATAGCTTTGCCATCAACCAAAACAGGCTGGAAAGACTGAATACCTAACCTATGAAGTGTGGGGGCGCGATTTAGAAGAACTGGATGATCTTTTACAACATATTCTAAGACCTTATAGACAATTGGATCTTTATCTTCAATCATCAATTTAGCGCTTCTTGGGGTTTGGGCATACCCCCTATTCATTAATTCACTAATCATATGAGGCTTAAAAAGCTCTAAACCCATATTTTTTGGCAAACCACACTCATGGAGATTCAACTCAGGGCCAACAACAATGACAGATCTTCCTGAATAATCAACCCTTTTTCCAAGAAGGTTTTGGCGAAATCTTCCAGTTTTACCTCTAATCATATCTGAAATAGATTTTAACGGTCTACGAGTGCCGCTTCTTATTGCTGTTTTTCGTCTGCTGTTGTCAAAAAGTGCATCAACTGATTCTTGAAGCATTCTTTTTTCATTACGTAAAATCACATCAGGTGCTTTGATTTCCATTAATTGCTTTAAGCGGTTATTTCTTATAATAATTCTTCTGTATAGGTCATTTAAATCGCTAGCTGCAAAACGCCCTCCATCAAGAGGAACTAATGGCCTAAGCTCAGGTGGGATAACAGGAAGGATAGATATAACCATCCATTCTGGTTTATTTATTTTTTTAACGGTGGAAATATCTACAAGAAAAGATTTTACTACTTTTAGTCTTTTAAGGGCTTCTTCCCTCTTCTGTTTAGATTTTGAATTTTTTAATACATCTTCCATTTCTCTTCTTAATTCAACCAAATTCATTCTTGATAGCATTTCTCTAAGAGCTTCACCACCCATTGCTGCATAAAAATAATCTTCATTATCGCGATCTTCTTCGGAGACAGCATCAAAGCCATAGCTTCTTTCATACTCCATGTATTCATCTTCATCTATAATTGTAAATTGTGTAGCGTCACTTTTGCCTGGCTCAATAACTAAAAATTGTTCATAGTAGACAATTTTCTCTAGGTCCTTTGTAGAAATACCAGCAAGATAGCTTAATTTTGATGGGATTGATCTGAGATACCAAATATGCACAACAGGAACAGCTAAGGTAATGTGCCCCATTCTATCTCTACGAACTTTTTTTCTTGTCACCTCTACACCGCATCTATCACATATAATTCCTCTATATCTTATACCCTTATATTTCCCACAATGACATTCATAATCTTTTACTGGGCCAAAAATCTTCTCGCAAAATAAACCATCTTTTTCAGGCTTATAAGATCTATAATTAATTGTTTCCGGTTTTATAATTTCACCATAGGACTTCTGCAGAATACTTTCTGGGGAAGCAAGACCAATTGTTATTGATGAAAAACCTTTACTTGTATCTACTCTATTTGTTTGAATAAAAGTCAAAATATATCTCCATTAATCTAATTCTATATCTAAACCAAGCCCTTGAAGCTCTTTAATAAGCACATTAAAGGATTCTGGAACTCCGAACGGTGGTAAGTCTTCACCTTTTACAATTGCATTATAAACCTTAGACCTACCTTCAACATCATCTGATTTAACTGTAAGTATCTCCTGAAGTGTATGAGCAGCTCCATAAGCCTCAAGCGCCCAGCATTCCATTTCTCCAAATCTCTGTCCACCAAATTGAGCTTTTCCACCTAATGGTTGCTGAGTAACTAATGAGTATGGACCTGTAGATCTAGCGTGCATTTTATCTTCAACCATATGGCTTAATTTCATCATATAGATATTGCCAACTGTAACTGGGTTATCAAGTTTTTCACCAGTTCTACCATCAATCAATTGTGTTTTTCCAGTCAAGGGTAGCTTAGCTTTTTTTAATTCATTTTCAACTTCAGATGGAGTTGCGCCATTAAATACTGGGGTTGAGTATGATACTCCCAGTATATCGCCTGCCCAACCAAGCATTGTTTCATACAGCTGACCTAAATTCATTCTAGAAGGAACACCTAGGGGATTTAAAATTACATCTACTGGGGTACCGTCTTCTAAAAATGGCATATCTTCATCAGGCACAACAGTTGCAACAATCCCTTTATTTCCATGTCTTCCTGCCATTTTATCTCCAACCTGAAGCTTTCGCTTATTTGCTATATCAACTTTAGCTAGCTTTAAAATACCGGGCTGTAACTCATCTCCAATTCTTAACTTAAAAACTTCTCTTTCAAGATTTTCTTCAATCATTCTCCATTCTTTCCAAAATGATCTCCATACTGCTTTAATCTTTCTCCAGCTTTGCAAATTTTCTACCCACGCTTCATCTTGATTGAAGCGTTCTAAGTTGTAACTATTTAATCTCTTCGATGTAAGCTTTGTACCTTTTTTAATCAAGGTTCTTCCCGATGAAATATCTCTAATTCCATTTGAAACTTCATTTTTTAATAAGTCTAAAAGCTTGACATCTCGAGAATCTTTCAATTCTTTTTTATTTGCAGCAGAATTTTTTTGAAGTTCAATAATGTTTTTCTTTTCTTCAGCTCTAGCGCTCTTGCTTCTCTTTTCAAAGAGCTTGGAACCGATTACTACGCCATTTAGACCTGGATCTGCTCTTTTAGAAGCATCTTTAACTTCACCTGCTTTCTCTCCAAAAATAGCTCTTAATAATTTTTCTTCTGGAGAAGGATCTGTCTCACCCTTTGGAGTGACTTTACCAATTATAATATCTCCATCCTTAACCTTTGCTCCAACTCTTATAATTCCGTTTTCATTTAATTCTTTTGTTGCGTCTTCACCAACATTAGGAATTTCTGGAGTTAATTCTTCTTGACCTCTTTTAGTGTCTCTGACTTCAAGCTCAACCTCATTTACATGAACACTGGAAAAGAGATCTTCTTTAACTAGCCTTTCGCTGACTACAATTGCATCTTCAAAATTGTAACCACGCCATGGCATAAATGCAACAGTTACATTTTTCCCTAATGCAAGTTCACCATTACTGGTTGATGTTCCATCAGCAATTGGATCACCAATTTTAACTTTATCTCCTCTAGAGACAATAGGGCGCTGATTCTGTGAAGTATTTTGATTTGTCCTTTTATATTTTCTAAGTTTAATAGTAATAAGGTTTTCCCCTTCAATCAACGTCAAATCCTCTGGAACATCATAAGTTTTAATAACTATTTTTTCAGAATCAACATAATCAACTCTTCCAGATACTGGTGATACAACAGCTGCTCTTGAATCAACGGCTACTTTACCTTCCATGCCAGTACCTACAATCGGAGCATCAGGGTTCATTAAAGGGACACTTTGCCGCTGCATATTTGAGCCCATAAGTGCCCTATTTGCATCATCATGCTCCAGAAAAGGAATCAATGATGCTGCAACTGATAAAATTTGATTTGGAGCAACATCCATAAATTCAATTTGATCAGGAGTTACAATTGGAAAATCACCTTTAATTCTTGCGCGTATATTTTCATTAATTAATTTTTCTTCTTTTCCTTTCAGGGGTTCATCAGATTGAGCAATCATAACCCTATCTTCATCATCAGCAGATAAATATTGAACTTTATGAGTAGCAAAGGCACTGCCATTCCTATTTTCAACTTTTCTGTAAGGGGCCTCAATGAAACCATGTCGATTTACTTTTGCGAGTAGCGCTAGCGAGGAAATTAATCCTATATTAGGTCCTTCTGGTGTTTCAATAGGGCATAATCGACCGTAATGTGTATAATGTACATCTCTTACTTCGAATCCAGCTCTTTCACGAGTCAAGCCCCCCGGACCAAGAGCTGAAATTCGCCGTTTGTGAGTAACTTCTGCAAGAGGATTAGTTTGATCTCCGAACTGTGATAGCTGACTAGTTCCAAAAAAAGTATTAATAACGGTTGTAACAACTCTAGAATTAATTAAGTCTTGAGGGGTAATAGATTCCTGCTCTCGAAGATTCATTCTTTCATAAATTGTTCTCAACATTCTACTTAAAGCAACAGAAAATTGATTAGTTAGTTGCTCACCAATAGATTTAACACGCCTATTTCCTAAATGGTCAATATCATCAGATCCTCTTTCACCTTTTCGCATATCAACTAAAAAATT
Organism: Fidelibacterota bacterium; assembly: GCA_002712245.1. Lineage (GTDB taxonomy): Bacteria > Fidelibacterota > Marinisomatia > Marinisomatales > TCS55 > TMED108. The sequence goes on from PASZ01000034.1 coordinate 7,066, forward strand.
TATTACTTGAATGATATCATCCATTGTAAGAACAGTGCTTTCCACTGGTACTTTCAAGGCAAATTGTTGATTTAGTCGATACCTCCCTACCTCTCCAAGATCATATTTTTTAGGATTAAAAAATATTCTTTCGATAAACTTTTGAGCAGTTTCGAGATTAGGGGGTTCTCCTGAGCGTAATAATTGATAAACTATATTTAATGCTTCCTCAGTATTTTTACTTGGATCTTTCGTCATAGTGTTTAATAACATCATAGAATGGAAATCTTTATTTTGATTAACAATATTAATTGTTTTCACTTTTGATTCTTTCAGCTCGGCTAAATTATCATATGTAAGTTCAACTCCACCTTCAAGAAAAATTTCTCCTGTCTTTTGATCAATAACGTCATCAACAACAGTTGAGCCAATATACTTTTCTGCATTTTTACTATTAAGCTTTATTTTCTCAATACAATTAAATGCTTTAAATATGTCAGCGTTAGTTGAGTAACCAAGAGCGCGAAGCAGCATAGTTACAGGAAACTTTCTCCTTCTATCAATGATACAGAAAAGGCAATCATTAATATCTGTCGTAAAATCAACCCATGAACCTCTAAAGGGGATAATTCTGGCTTGAAAGAGTTTTGTACCATTTGGATGAACAGATTGATCGAAGAAAACTCCAGGCGATCTTTGTAATTGGGAGACTATAACTCTTTCTGCTCCATTAATAACAAAAGTGCCTTTGTTTGTCATGTAAGGGATATTTCCAAAGTAAACTTCTTGCTCAATCGATTGATCGTATTTAGATCTATCATCTTCATTGGTTATATGAAGGACTAATCTTACCTTAAGAGGAACTGAGAATGTTAAACCTCTATCCATACACTCTTCCGCTGTATATTTTGCCAATCCTAAGAAATAACTTTTATATTCTAAAACATAGTTTTTATGTGAATCCTCAAGGGGAAAGACTGATTTAAAAACTTCTTCCAAACCAATGTCTAGTCTTTCATCCTCAGGAACATGTTCTTGAATGAATGATTGAAAGGCATCGATTTGAACAGCTAAAAGATCAGGGAATTTTATTTCAGATTTAGTTTTTTCAAATGATGTGCGCTCTGCGTACGTATTTAACGTGGTAGCCAATTAAGCCTCCATTTATAAATTTTTAAAATATGTTAATGTGAAGTAAATATGGATTAAAGCTTATTACTTTAGCTCAACTGATCCACCAGCTTCTTCAAGCTGTTTTTTCATTTCTTCTGCTTCGGCCTTAGCCACCCCTTCTTTAATAGCTTTTGGTGCTCCATCAACCAGTTCTTTTGCTTCTTTGAGCCCTAAGCTAGTTATGCTTCTAACTACTTTAATCACATTTATTTTTGAAGAACCAGCAGACGTTAACATAACATCAAACTCGTCTTTTTCATCGGCTTGCGCCTCACCGCCACCAGCTGCAGAAACAGCAACTGCAGGTGCAGCAGCCGTAACGCCAAATTTTTCTTCAATCTCAGTGATCAATTCAGAAATTTCAATCATATTAGCGTTTTCTAGATATGCTAGAACATCAGCTCTTTTAGTTTCAGCCATCTTTTTGCTCCTTAATTACTTTTATTTTCTTTTAAATTATTCAATACATTTCCAATATTTGTCATTGGTGATTTCAATGCCAATGCAATTTTTGTTAATGGAGACTTAAGAAGAGATATCATCATTGCAAGTGACTCTTCCTTAGATGGAACATTTGCAAATCTTTTAAATTCACTTCCATCTAAAACTTCGCCTTCAAAAACTATACCTTTAACTTCGGGTAGGTCATTTTCTTTCGTAAAACTTTTTATTACTTTAGCCGGAATTGTAGGATCATCATAAGATAATGCAATAGCCGTAGAATTATTTAGATATTTATCTAGACCTGCAAGATCACTTTTTTCTGCAGCAAGCTTTAACAATGTATTCTTAGTTACTTTATATTCAACATTATTGGTATGAAACTCTTTTCTTAGTTTTGTAATATTCTCAACATTTAATCCTAAATATTCAGTAATATAAATTGCCTTTGCGCGCTTTAGCTTATCCGTTAATTCTTCTACTTGGGTAATATTTTTTGGACTTGGCATAATCTTAAATATTTCCGTGATCAATTTTTATTCCAGGACCCATACTTGATGAAATAGTCATTTTTTTGAAATAGGTGCCCTTGACAGATGCAGGTTTAGCTTTCATAATAGTTTCATAGATTGTTTTAACATTCTCTTCTAAGGCTGATTCATCGAATGAACTTTTTCCACACTGAGCATGGACAATACCGTTTTTCTCTACCCTTAATTCAATTTTTCCTGCTTTAATCTCTTTAACTGAGCTAGAAATATCTGTAGTAACTGTACCGCTTTTTGGGTTTGGCATTAAACCTTTTGGCCCCAACACCTTACCGAGCTTTCCAAGCTCTGGCATCATATCGGGCGTTGCAATAATTTTATCTACATCATCCCATCCAGATTTAAGTTTATCTAGAAATTCTTTACCAACATAGTCCGCTCCAGCATCTTTTGCTTCTTGCTCTTTAGGTCCCTGAGTAACCACTAAAACTTTCACTTCTTTTCCGGTTCCATGTGGTAGTGAAGTGGTTAATCTTATGTTCTGATCAGCATGTCTGGGATCAACACCTAAATTAATTGCCAAATCAATAGATTCGTCAAATTTAGTAAATTTAAAAGATTTGAGCATTTTAATCGCATCAATAATAGAATAATTTTTTGTTTGATCAACTTCTGAATTAATTTTTTTTCTATTTTTAGTGATTTTCATTTATTATCCACCTCCAAACCCATACTTCTAGCTGTTCCTCTAATCATTTCCATCGCCATTTCTAAAGAATTTGCATTCAAATCTTTCATTTTCATTTCGGCAATTTCTTTAAGATCTGCATTTGATACCTTGCCTACTTTTTCTCGATTTGGTTCACCAGATCCCTTAGGTATCCCCGCTTTTTTCTTTAATAGTATAGCAGCGGGTGGAGTTTTTGTAATAAAACTAAAACTTCTATCTGCAAAAACCGTAATTACAACCGGAATAATCATACCAGTTTGCTCTTTTGTAGAGTCATTAAAAGCCTTGCAGAACTCCATAATATTGACACCGTGCTGCCCTAAAGCTGGACCAACGGGAGGAGCTGGATTAGCTTGACCAGCAGGAATTTGTAATTTGATATAACTAGATATTTTTTTGTCTGCCATAATAATTATTTATTTTTCTTTTTCAACTTGTAAAAAATCAAGCTCAACCGGTGTAGATCTTCCAAAAATGCTGACTGAAACCTTTACTTTCTGTTTTTCTTCATTGACTTCATTTACATGGCCATTAAAATCCGCAAAAGGACCATCTATAACTTTGACAGAGTCGCCTACTTTATAGGGGGCCACAACAATCTCTTTACCTTCTCTTCCATGTACCTCGCCAAGAATACGAGTTATTTCATCTTCCTTAAGCGCCTGGGGACTGCCATTAGGACCAACAAAACTAATAACACCATCCATATTTTCTATAATATGACGAGCCTCCTTTGAATCAGACATTTGTACTAAAATATATCCAGGGAAAAAAACTTTATTTTTTATTTTTTTCTTACCATCTTTCATTTCTACAATATTCTCAGAAGGAATGAGTATATCGCTGACTTCATCAACAAGATTTTGATAGTCAAGTTCAAACAAAAGGTTTTCTTTAACTTTTCCTTCTTTTCCAGAAATAACTCTTAGTGGATACCAATTCATAAAATTACCTGCATGACGCTTGATAAAATCCTATCAATAAAAAAGAGAAAAATGCTAACAATTAGTGAAAAAGATAAAACAACCCAAGTTGAACCCTTTAGCTCATCCCATTTAGGCCATGAAACTTTTTTCATCTCGACTGAAACTTCTGAAAAAAACTTTTTAATTCTATTCATACAAAAAACTAATCAAGGCACCAATCGCAGGAGTGACAGGACTTGAACCTGCAACCCCCGGTTTTGGAGACCGGTGCTCTACCAATTGAGCTACACTCCTATATTTATTAATCAAATCTTTCTAACAAAGAAAACTTTATTAGAAAGATTTATTTAGTCTCTTTAAAGATGACATGCTTGCGGATCACCGGGTCGTATTTGCGGTATTCAACTCGCTCAGGATGTGTCCGCTTACTTTTAGTAAGCGTATAACGATAGCCAGTACCTGCGGTACTTTCTAACTGAATTATGTCTCGTTTACTATTGCCAGCCATATAAGAGGTATCTAATTATTCAACAATTTCTGTTACTACACCTGCGCCAACTGTATGTCCACCTTCTCGAATAGCAAAACGCAATTCTTTATCCATGGCGATTGGTGTTATTAATTCAACTTCCAGTTCTACATTATCCCCAGGCATAACCATTTCTGTTCCAGTTGGCAAAGTAGCTACTCCTGTTACATCAGTAGTTCTAAAATAAAACTGAGGTCTATAGCCATTGAAAAAAGGAGTATGTCTACCACCTTCATCTTTTTTCAGCACATAAACACTAGCTTTAAATTTAGTATGAGGAGTAATTGAGCCTGGGGCAGCAAGAACCATTCCCCTGGTTAAATCTTCTTTATCAATTCCGCGAAGCAAAAGACCAGCATTGTCACCAGCGCGACCTTCATCAAGAAGCTTACGAAACATTTCAACTCCAGTTACTGTTGTCTTTTTATCCGTACCCATACCTATCATTTCTATTTCGTCACCAACTTTAACAATTCCACTTTCAACCCTACCTGTCCCAACGGTTCCTCTTCCAGTAATTGAAAAGACGTCTTCCACTGGCATTAAAAATGGTTTGTCTATATCTCTTTTTGGTTCAGGAATAAAGTTATCACAAGCTTCCATAAGTTCAGCTATGCATGCAGTTGCAGCTTCATCAGAAACATTATCAAGAGCTTTTAGTGCAGAACCTTTAACTATAGGAATATCATCACCAGGGAATTCATATTCATTTAATAGATCGCGAAGCTCCATTTCAACAAGTTCAACAAGTTCTTCGTCATCAACTTGGTCAGTTTTATTCATGAATACTACAATTGATGGAACGTTAACCTGGCGTGCCAATAGAACGTGTTCGCGGGTTTGCGGCATAGGACCATCAGCAGCAGAGACAACCAGAATTGCTCCATCCATTTGCGCAGCACCTGTAATCATATTTTTAATGTAATCAGCATGCCCTGGGCAATCTACATGAGCATAATGACGATTGGCTGTTTCGTATTCTACATGCGCAGTTTGAATAGTAATTCCACGCTCACGTTCTTCTGGAGCGTTGTCAATACTATCAAATGAACGATTTTCAGCAAGTCCTTTACTAGCTTGTGTCATCGTAATAGCAGCGGTTAATGTGGTCTTACCGTGATCAACATGACCAATTGTACCAATATTTAAGTGAGGTTTACTTCGTTCAAATTTCTCTTTTGACATCTCTTATTAATCCTCCTGTGATTAATATTAATTAATTATTTTTGAAAGAGAG
>PASZ01000035.1 GCA_002712245.1 Fidelibacterota bacterium
AAATTTTTAAAATATTTAAAAATATATTAATTTTGTAGGCTTTAATGGAAATGAAATGCCGACGATAAATCAATTAATTAGACAAGGAAGAAAAAGAGTTACTAAAAAGAATGCAACTCCTGCACTCAAAGGTAACCCTCAAAAACGTGGTGTATGTACACGTGTTTATACAACTACACCAAAAAAACCTAACTCTGCTCTTAGAAAAGTAGCTAGGGTAAGGTTAACAAATGGTATGGAGGTTAATGCATACATTCCTGGCGAGGGGCACAATTTGCAAGAGCATTCTATTGTTTTAATTGAAGGCGGAAGGGTAAAAGATCTGCCTGGCGTAAGGTATCATGTAGTCAGAGGTACTCTTGATACTGCTGGAGTTTCTGATAGAACTACTAGTAGATCTAGATATGGAGCTAAAAAACCAAAATCTTAATTATGCGAAGAAGAAGACCAGATAAAAGAAAAATTTTACCAGATCCAATCTATAACGATCTTGATGTAGCAAAATTTATGAATTATTTAATGCTTGATGGAAAAAAAGGTGTGTCAGAGCATATTTTTTACAATGCTATGGATTATGTTAAAACAAGAACAAAAAAAGATGGAAAAGAAATTTTTCAATTAGCCATAAAAAATGCCTCCCCATCCTTAGAGGTCAAATCGAGACGAATTGGTGGTGCTAACTACCAAGTTCCAATTGAAGTTCCAAAGCACAGACAATTCTTTTTAGCATCTCACTGGATAATTAATTCTGCTAGATCAAGATCTGGCAAATCTATGTCAGATTGTTTAGCTCTAGAGCTAATTTCAGCTGCAAACAATGAGGGTGGAGCAATCAAAAAGAAGGAAGACACTCATAGAATGGCAGAAGCAAACCGGGCATTTGCACATTTTAGATAAGAATAATTATGAAAAAAATTGAATTAAATAAAGTTCGAAATATTGGAATAATGGCTCATATTGATGCTGGTAAAACAACATTGACTGAGAGAATTCTTTTCTATACCGGTAGAACTCACAAAATTGGTGAAGTTCATGATGGTGGAGCAACTATGGATTGGATGGAGCAAGAAAAAGAAAGAGGTATTACAATAACATCTGCTGCTACTACTGCAATTTGGGATGATCATAGAATAAATATTATTGATACTCCAGGTCACGTTGATTTTACTGTTGAAGTAGAGAGATCGCTTAGAGTCCTAGATGGATCCTGTGCAGTATTTTGTGCTGTTGGTGGAGTTGAGCCTCAAAGTGAAACCGTATGGAGACAAGCAGATAAATATGACGTTCCAAGGATTGCATTTGTAAATAAAATGGATAGAACTGGCGCTGACTTTTATAATGTTTTAGATATGATAAAAGATCGCCTTGGAGCTAATCCTCTCCCTATTGTTTTACCCATTGGTGCTGGTGACATATTTACAGGAATTATTGATTTAATTACAATGAAAGCTATTTTATACAATGAATCTTCATTAGGTGCTCATTTCGAAATAGGAGAAATTCCATCCGATATGAAAAAAGAAGCAGAAAAATGGAGGCATCATTTAATTGAAGAGACAGCTAGTTACGATGAACACCTCCTTGAAAAATATCTTAATGAAGAGGAAATATCTGAAGATGAGTTAAAATCTGCTATAAGAAAAGGATGTCTTGACAATACCTTTGTTCCAACTTTATGTGGTTCTGCTTTTAAAAACAAAGGTGTTCAGCGTCTATTAGATGCTGTAAATGATTTTTTACCCTCCCCTCTTGATATAGGGTCAATAGCAGGATTTGATCCAAATGATTCAGACATTGAAATGCAAAGAAATCCAACAGAGGATGAACCATTCAGCGCTTTAGCATTCAAGGTAATGACTGATCCATATGTTGGAAAATTAACTTTTATGCGTGTTTATTCTGGAAAATTGGATGCAGGATCATATGTCATGAATCCTAATACTGGAAAACGTGAAAGCATAAGTAGAATCCTATTGATGCATGCTAATAAAAGAGAAGAATTGGATCAAGTAGTTGCTGGTGAGATTGTTGCAGCAGTAGGTTTAAAAAACTCTCATACTGGTCATACTCTATGTGAAGAGAAAAAAGAGATTTTACTTGAATCTATGGAATTTCCTGAGCCTGTTGTAGAAGTTTCTGTAGAGCCGGCCACAAAAGCGGATCAAGATGCGCTATCGAAGGGTCTTGCGAAACTTGCTGAGGAAGACCCTACATTTAAAGTTTCTATACATCCAGACACAGGTCAAACTATTATAGCGGGAATGGGGGAGCTACACCTTGAGGTTTTAGTAGATCGTTTATTAAGAGAATTTAAGGTAAAAGCAAATGTTGGCACTCCTCAGGTTGCCTATACAGAAGCTATAACAAAACGGGTTGAGAAAGTAGATGTAAAGTTTGCACGACAATCTGGAGGGCGTGGTCAATATGGCCATGTTGTTATAAATGTTGAGCCAAACGAACCAGGAAAAGGTTATCATTTTGATAATAAAATTGTAGGAGGAGTAATTCCTAGAGAATATATCCCTGCAGTTAGCGAGGGTATGCAAGAAGCCATAAAAAATGGTGTTTTAGCTGGTTATCCGATTGAAGATGTAAGAGTTGAACTAGTTTATGGCTCATATCATGATGTTGATTCATCTGAGATCGCTTTTAAAGTTGCTGGCTCTATGGCAATACAGGAAGGCTGTAAAAAAGCTTCGCCAGTTTTGATGGAGCCAATGATGAGCGTTGAAGTCGTTGTACCAGAAGAGTATTTAGGAGATGTTATGGGTGATATAAATTCTAGGAGGGGAAACATCGATAAAATGGGTCAACGTAAAGATGCACATATTCTAAATGCCACTGTACCTCTTGCAAAAATGTTTGGCTATGCTACGGACCTAAGATCGATTACTCAAGGTCGTGCAGTTTTTCATATGGAATTTTCCAACTTTAAAGAAGTGCCACGTTCTGTTAAAGAAGAGATTATTGAACAAGTTCACGGTAAGGCTTCTTAATTATTATGGCTAATCAAACAATAAGAATCAGTTTAAAAGCATATGATCATTCATTAATTGATAAATCAACAGAAAAAATAGTAAAAACTGCAAAATCAACTGGTGCAATTATTTCTGGGCCAATACCACTGCCCACTAAAAGAACTATTTACACAGTTCTTAGATCACCATTTGTAGATAAAAAATCAAGAGAACAGTTTCAAACAAAAATTCATAAACGTTTAATTGATATCCTTAATTCAACTCCAAAAACAGTTGAAGCGCTGATGAAACTAGATTTACCAGCCGGTGTTGATATAGAGATTAAAGTGTAACCCTATGCGTGGATTAATTGGAAAAAAAATTGGGATGTCTCAAATATTTAGTGAAAATGGCAATAGTATACCTGTTACAGTAATTCAGGCTGGGCCCTGTATTGTTACCCAAATTAAAACTGAGCCCAAAGATGGATATAACGCAATTCAGGTTGGCTATGGAGACTTAAAAGAAAAGCATTTAAATAAAGCACAACTAGGTCACTTTGATAGTGCAAAAACGCAACCTAAAAAATATATTGCAGAGTTTGTTCCAGTCTCTAACTATGAATATAAAACTGGTCAGGAGTTTGGTGTTTCGTTGTTTAAAAAAGGTGAGCTCGTAACTGTATCTGGAAATTCAAAAGGTAGGTGATTTTCGGGAGTTATGAAAAGACATGGTTTTGGAGGAGGACCGAAGACCCATGGTCAAAGAGAGCACCCAAGATCTCCTGGATCAATAGGTCAGGCATCCGACCCTTCTAGGGTATTTAAGGGAATGAAAATGGCAGGTCAGTATGGCAATAAGAAAGTTTCCACAAGAAATTTAGAAATAGTTTCAATTAATAAAGATACTAATCAACTTTTAATTAAGGGAGCGATACCAGGGCCTAATAATGGCATAATATTTATTTCGAAGTAATTATGAAATTAGATGTATTAAATCTCGATGGATCCAAGAGTTCAACTGTCACGCTAGATGATACTGTTTTTGGTATCAAACCTAATCACCATGTTGTCCATCAAGCTGTAACTAGCGAGCTTTCAAATAGCAGACAAGGGACTCATTCATCCAAAAACAGATCAATGGTTAGAGGGGGTGGAAAAAAACCATGGAAGCAAAAAGGTCGTGGTGTAGCAAGAGCTGGTACAAATAGATCTCCAATTTGGAAAGGTGGAGGAGTGGTTTTTGGGCCTGAACCCCACAAGTATAATAAAAAAACTACTAAAAAAATGCGTCTTTTAGCACGCAAATCTGTCTTATCTGATAAAGTTAAAAATGGAAAATTTATCATTATAGATGATATTTCTATCGAAAAACCAAAAACTCAGCTTTTGTCAAATCTGTTATCTAAATTAGATTTATCAGATCGAAAGATAACGCTTCTTGTTGACTCTGAAAAAAATAATTTATTTTTAGCTGCTAGAAATATTCCAAACGTCTATCTTGTAGAGTCATTAAATGCAAGCACTTATGATTTAATTGACTGCGATATTATTGTAGCTGAAAAATCTGGTGTTGAATTATTAAATAACCAATTAAACGTTAACCGATAAATTTATGTTATTAGATCATCAAAAAATTATAGTTAGACCTATTTATACTGAAAAAATGAGCAGACTTGAAGAAGAACGTAAGTATTGTTTTCAGGTTCAATTAGGTTCAAATAAAGTAGATATAAAAAAAGCAGTTGAATCAATGTTTGATGTAAAAGTTCAAAAAGTTTCAACAATGAATCGTATTGGTAAAGAAAAGAATATGACAGTCAAAAGCGGAGGAAGAACAATTAGGACTAATGGCAAAAGATCTAATTGGAAAAAAGCTTTTGTAACTTTAAAAGAAGGCGAAAGCATAGATCTATTGGATACCGAAACGAGTTAATCATGGGAATAAGAAATTTAAAATCCACAACTCCGGGTAGTCGTTTTGCTTCAAGAAATGATTTTGCAGAAATAACGAAACACTCACCTGAGAAAAAATTAACATCTTCCTTGAGAAAAACAGGTGGTCGTAATAATCGTGGAAGAATCACATCGCGACATATTGGAGGTGGTCATAAACGTAGATATAGAATTATTGATTTTAAAAGAGACAAGTTTGATATACCAGGTAAAGTTTCTGCTATTGAATATGATCCAAACCGTTCTGCAAATATTGCCCTCCTTTTTTATGCCGATGGCGAAAAAAGATATATTATAGCACCTTTAGAAATTAAAGTTGGAGATGAGGTAGTTAGCGGTGAAAACGCTCCATTAAGAGCTGGTAATGCGCTTCCCTTAGGAAAGATAGCTACTGGAATGTTCGTTCATAATGTTGAGCTAATTCCTGGTTGTGGAGGTAAAATGGCAAGAAGCGCAGGTTCATCTGCACAAGTCATGGCTCATGATGATGGATTTACAACATTAAAACTTCCCTCAGGAGAAATTAGACTTATTAGGCAAAATTGTTTTGCTACAATTGGTGAAGTTGGTAATAAATCACATGAACAGATAATATCCGGCAAAGCTGGCAGATCAAGATGGCTCGGTAAACGTCCAAAGGTTCGCGGAGTTGTAATGAATCCAGTTGATCATCCTCATGGTGGGGGTGAAGGTAAATCTTCAGGAGGAAGACATCCAGTTTCTCCTTGGGGTCAACCCGCAAAGGGTTATAAAACCCGCAAAAAAAATAAAAAATCAAATGAATATATCATAAAGAGGAGAAAATAATTATGGCTCGCTCTTTAAAAAAAGGACCTTACGTTGATCCAAAATTATTAAAAAAAATTGAAAAGATAAATGAAGCTGGAAAAAAACAGGTAATAAAAACATGGTCAAGAAGATCAATGATAACGCCAGATTTTGTAGGACATACATTTGCTGTACATAATGGGAATAAATTCATTCCAGTTTTTGTTTATGAAAATATGGTTGGACATAAATTAGGTGAATTTTCACCAACAAGAACATTTAGGCTCCATTCTGGGGATAGGAAAAATTAATTTCATGGAAGCTAAAGCTATTACTAGACATATCAGGCAATCTCCTCGTAAAATTAGATTGCTTTTAGATGAAATAAGAGGAAGTAATGTTGATAAGGCGATTAATTATCTTCACTTTTCAAAAGCTAAAGCAGCCTACCAAATTGAAAAAACGTTAAGTTCAGCTGTATCAAATTTTATGAATAAATCTAATGATGAAAATGTTACAGTAGATAAAATTTATATTAAAAAATGTTTTGCAGATGGAGCACCTCATTTAAAAAGATTTCGAGCTGCTTCAATGGGTAGAATATCAAGATTAAATAAGAAATCAGCTCATTTAACTATTGTTGTAGCAGACAAAGAAAAATAGGAGTATAGAATTTGGGTCAAAAAACACATCCTGTAGGATTTAGATTACAAGTTAGCAAGGACTGGAAATCGACTTGGTTTACCGAAAATTCTTTTGCTTCAGAATTAGAAAGCGATGTTAAAATACGAAAGTACTTAAAAGCAAGGCTTCCTAATGATGGTATTTCAAAAGTGGATATTAGCCGTACTTCAAAAACAATTACTATTACAATTTTTACAGCGAGACCAGGCATAGTGATTGGTAAAGGTGGAGAAGAAGTGAATAGATTAAAAGACGAAGTTAAGCAATTAACAAATAACTCAAAAAATGATGATGGAAATACAAAAAATATTCAAATAAATATATCTGAAATAAAACGCCCTGAATTAGATGCTGCTTTAGTTGGAGCAAACATAGCCCATCAACTACAGAAAAAGATCTCTTATCGCAGAGTTGTTAGTAAGGTTATTCAATCAACTATGAGAATGGGTGCAGATGGTATTCGAATTAATGTAGCTGGACGTTTAGGTGGTGCAGAGATTGCGCGAAGCGAGAAATTTTCAGAAGGTAGAGTGCCATTACATACTCTTAGAGCAGATATTGATTATGTTTTAACTGAAGCTTATACGCAGTATGGTATTATTGGAATTAAGGTTTGGATTTGCAATGGTGAATCTGGTAAATAAAAATGTTAGAACCTAAAAAAACAAAATATAGAAAGCATCATCGTGGCAACCGCAGAGGTATGGCCAAAGGAGGTAATTATGTTGCTTTTGGATCCTATGGTTTAAAAGCCACGGAGTCAGGCTGGGTTACTAGCCGTCAAATTGAGGCATGTCGTATTTCAATTACAAGAGTTGTTAGAAAAATTGGTAAGATGTGGATTAGAATATTTCCTGATAAGCCAATTACCAAAAAACCAGCTGAAACTAGAATGGGCAAAGGTAAGGGTTCACCTGAATATTGGGTTGCTGTAGTAAAGCCCGGAAGAATTTTATTTGAAGTAGATGGTGTTGATAGAAAAGGAGCAGAAGAAGCCTTTCATAATGCATCAAATAAACTACCAATTAAAACTAAAATTGTCAGTAGAAGAGAATTGTAATGAAAAAAAGCGATTTAAGTGAATTGAAAATGATAGATATTGATACCAAGCTTGAAGAAAATCAAGCTAAGCTTCAAAAATTACGTTTTCAAAAAGCCCTTCAGCAACTAGAAGATCCTCTTGAAATTAGATTTTTGAAAAAAGAAATTGCTCAATTATTAACAATTAAAAATGAATTTATTAAAGGTATTAGATCAGATAGAGATGTATCATGAGTGAAAGAAGAAAACAAGTTTTAATTGGAGAAGTTATAAGCGATAAAATGGATAAAACTGTTGTTGTTCAAGTTACCAGGAAAATACAGCATCCTGTTTATGGAAAAATTTTAAAAAGATTTAAAAAATATAACTCTCATGTAGCATCAGTTAATCCCAAGATAGGTGACATTGTTAAAATTTCTTCAATGCGACCAATCAGCAAAACAAAGCGCTGGCAAGTTAGTGAAATCATTCGAGAGTCAATTAAAATAGGCTAGTAAAAGTGATACAACAAGAATCAAGATTAAAAGTAGCAGATAATTCAGGCGCAAGAGAAGTGCTTTGCTTTAAGGTGCTTGGTGGTAGTCGTAGAAGATATGCTTCTTTAGGAGATATAATTGTTGTAACTGTTAAGCAGGCTATACCAGACGGAATGGTAAAGAAAGGTCAAGTTTCTAGAGCCGTTGTTGTAAGAACGAGGAAAGAAGTTAGAAGATCCGATGGATCTTACATACGATTTGATGACAATGCTGCTGTATTGCTAAATGATGCTGGAGAGCCTAGAGGTACAAGAGTCTTGGGTCCTGTAGCGAGAGAATTACGTGATAGTGGTTATATGAAAATAATCTCAATGGCGCCAGAGGTATTGTAGTATGCGTTTAAAAACTGGCATGAGTGTAAAAGTAATTAGTGGAAATCACAAAGGTAAAGAAGGAAAGATTCTGAGAATAATTAAGGATAGAAATCGCGTAATTATTGAGGGCGTAAATTTAATAAAAAAGCATACACGACCTACTCAAGAGAATCCAAAAGGTGGGATTGTTGAGCGTGAAGGATCATTACATATATCGAATGTAATGCACCTGCATAATGGAAACCATTCTCGAATTGGCTATAAAAGATTGGAAGATGGGTCTAAAGTAAGAGTTTCAACAAAAAGTGGAGAGGAGATCAAAGAATAATGTCAAAAAAAAATACATTAAGATCTTCAAATCCAAATCTCAGAACTAAATACAAAGAAATGGTAATTCCAGCAATGATGAAACAGTTTGGTTATAGTAATTTAATGGAAGTACCTAAAATAACACATGTTTCAATTAATATGGGTATTGGTGATGGCAAAGATAGCCCTAAAAAGCTTGAAAGTGGCCTCAGCGAACTTACACTTATCTCAGGTCAAAAGCCCGTTGTGACAAAATCTCGTAAGGATATTTCTAATTTTAAAATAAGAAAAGGATTTCCAGTTGGGTGTAAGGTTACAATTCGCGGCAATAGAATGTATGACTTTATTGAAAGATTAATTTCTATAGCTCTGCCTAGAACTAGGGATTTTAGAGGTTTATCATTCAAATCATTTGATGGTAGAGGAAACTTTTCATTTGGAATAAAAGAGCAAATTATTTTTACAGAAATTGACTATGATAAAATTGATAGTATTCGTGGAATGGATATAAGTTTTTCAACTACAGCTCAATCTGATGATGAGTCGTATTGGTTGCTAAAATTTTTGGGACTACCATTACGTGAAAAACCGCAAAAAAACGAAGAAAATACTGAGGATATTAATGGCTAGAAAATCACTAATTGTTAAGGCTAAAAGAAAGCCAAAATTTAGCACAAGGCAGTATAATCGCTGCTTTAATTGCGGTAGAGCTGATGGTTATATGAGAAAATTTGGCTTATGTCGGATATGTTTTAGAGAGATGGCACTCAAGGGAGAAATCCCTGGTGTTATTAAGGCCAGCTGGTAAGGGGCTATTATGGCAATGACTGATCCAATATCTGATATGTTAACTAGAATACGCAATGCAATGGCTGTTGATAAAAGGTTTGTAGATATACCATCGTCAAATATGAAGAAGAGAATAGCATTTGTTCTCAAGGAAGAAAGCTATATTGAGGATTTTATTTTCATTAAAGATGAAATTGAGCAAAAAATAAGAATTTTTATTAAATATGATCATAAAGGTAAAGCCGTTATCTCTGGAATTGAGAGAATTAGTAAGCCCGGTAGAAGAGTTTATGTTAATCGAAATGAAATTCCTCGCGTATTAGATGGGTTGGGGATATCCATTTTATCAACATCAAAAGGAGTACTTTCAAATAAAGTCGCTAAACGTTTTGGTATTGGTGGAGAAGTTCTCTGTAATGTTTGGTAATTAATTATGTCTAGAATTGGTAAAAAGATAATAAATATATCTGAAAAAGTTGATATTGAAATATCTACTGATCTAATTAAGGTTGTAGGTCCAAAGGGAAATCTTAATATTACGATCAATCCTCAAATAAAGGTCGTTAAAAATGAAAATATATTAACCGTTGAACGCCCTTCTGACTCAAGGATTCATAGATCTTTGCATGGCACTACCAGACAGTTGATAGCGAATGCAGTATTTGGTGTATCTGAGGGCTTCCAAAAAGAATTAGAAATTAGAGGTGTTGGATATCAGGCAAATATGGATGGAAAATATTTGGTATTGCAGCTTGGCTATTCTCATGAAATTTTTTTTGAACCACCAGAAAATATTGAAATAAAAGCAAATAAAACTGAGATAGTAGTTTTAGGTATTAATAAACAATTAGTTGGTGAAGTTTCTGCAAAAATCAGATCTTTTAGAAAGCCTGAGCCTTACAAGGGCAAAGGCATTAGATATAAAGATGAATATGTACGTTCAAAGCAAGGCAAAACCGTTGGTGGAGCTACAGCTACATGATTAAAAAATTAACAAAAAACGAAATAAGAAATAAACGTAGAAGAAATCGTAGCAAGCGTAACAATATTGCGCACTCAACTAAACCACGCTTGGTTGTATCGAAGTCTCTTAGGCATATTTCTGCACAAGTTATCGATGACCACACTAGGGCAACATTAATTTCTTCATCATCCAAGGATAAAGATTTGCAAAAAGATATAAAAAAAGTAAAGACAAAAACTGAAATGAGCACGCTTATTGGCGCATCTATTGCCTCAAAGGCAATCAAAAATAAAATAACTGAAGTTGTTTTTGATAGAAATGGCAATCCATACCATGGTCGAGTCAAGGCTGTCGCTGATGCTGCTAGAGAAGCTGGTTTAAAATTTTAGAAGAGAAAATATGATTAATCCTGCAGAATTAGATTTACAAGAAGAAAACGTAATTAAAGTGACACGTGTTGCAAAGGTTACGTCAAGAGGTAAAAATTTCCGTTTTGGAGCTTTGGTAGTGATAGGTGATGGTAAAGGACATGTCGGAATTGGGCAAGGCAAAGCCGGCGAGGTAATGTCGGCTATTAATAAAGCAAAAGAAGAAGCAAAGCAAAATATTGTGAAAATTGATTTAATCAATGGCACTATTCCTCATAAAATAGTTTCAAGATATAGCGCTAGTAAAGTAATGCTAAAACCAGCAGCGCCAGGTACTGGTATTATTGCTGGCGCAGCAGTTAGAGCTGTGATGGAGCAAGTTGGTATAAAAAATATTCTTACTAAGAGATTTGGGTCAAACAACCCTCTTAATGTAACGAAAGCAACAATGAAAGCATTGAATGACCTTCAGGATGCGGTAAGCGTGTCAAATAAACGAGGGATTTCAATTAAAGATGTTTTTAACTGATTTAATTGCATGAGTAAAAATAAAACATTAAAAATCAAACTGATCAAAAGCTCAATTGGTTACAAGAAAAAAGCTAAATTGACATTGAAAGCTTTAGGTTTAAAGAAAATGAATCAGATTGTAGAACATAAAGATACTCCATCGCTAAGAGGGATGCTTGATGTTGTTAGCTATCTAGTAAAAGTTGAAGAGTCAAAATGAAATTAGGTGAATTAAAACCAGCCAAAGGATCAACGCAGTCTAAAAAAAGAGTAGGCAGGGGCCATGGATCTGGATTAGGAAGAAATGCTGGAAGAGGAGATAAGGGTTACCACTCTAGATCTGGATCAAAACATCGTCCATGGTTTGAGGGTGGACAAATGCCATTACATCGAAGAGTACCTAAGAGGGGTTTCTCTAATTTTCTTTTTAAAAAGGAATACCAAATTGTCAATATTTCTGACTTTGATATAATTGAATCTGAATTAATTGACCCATCAGTTATGAGAGAAAATGGTTTAGTAAAATATGCTTTAAGACCGATCAAGGTTTTAGGAAATGGCGAATTAAATAAAAAAGTAAATGTTACAGCTAGCGCATTTAGTTCTTCAGCTATTAAAAAAATTGAAAAAAAGGGTGGCGTTGTCACTATTCAATAAACTATGATTGAAAAAATAAAATCAATTTTTATCATACCTGAACTTCGTAAAAGAATTCTTTTTACTTTAGGTGTTTTGGTTGTTGCTAGGCTTGGTGCTCATATTCCTATCCCTGGAATTAATGGAGAGGCTCTTAGCGCTGCATTTCAAGGCTATCAAAATACATTATTAGGATTATATAACTTATTTGCTGGAGGTGCTTTTGAGAAAGCAACCCTCTTTGCATTGGGTATTATGCCCTATATATCTGCATCAATTATAATTCAATTGATGAGCACTGTCGTACCATATTTTCAAAGATTGCAAAAAGAAGGTGAAGCAGGAAGAAAAAAGATCACCCAGGTAACTAGATATTTAACAGTGTTAATTTCAGCTATGCAGGCTTACGGTATTGTTGCTGTATTTTTACCATCAATGTCATCTGCAGGTCAATCGGTAGTTATTAATCCTGGATTTTCATTTATCTTTACAGGGACAATTTGTTTAATTACTGGTACTATTCTTTTAATGTGGCTTGGTGAGCGAATTACAGAACGAGGAATTGGTAATGGAATATCTTTAATTATTATGATAGGAATTGTTTCAAGATTGCCAAATGTAATTGTTAGTGAGATTACCCTTATAAATGAAGGCGTTAGAAGCATTTTAAGTGAATTGATATTATTAGCTATTATGTTTGCTGTAATATCATTTGTAGTGCTCCTAACTCAAGGGACAAGAAAAATTCCTGTATCTTACGCCAAGCGGGTTGTAGGTAGAAAAGTTTATGGTGGCCAATCAACTCATATTCCATTAAAAGTAAACACTGCTGGAGTGATGCCTATAATTTTTGCGCAGTCGATTATGTTTATTCCGAGTACAATTGCAACTTTTTTTAGTGAAAGTAATTTTATGCAGACTGTGATGAGATGGTTTTCTTTTGACCATCCTTTTTATTGGATAGTTTTTGGTTTGATGATTGTATTTTTTACATATTTTTACACCGCTATTGCTTTTGA